>NZ_FMFG01000001.1:0-171108 GCF_900066275.1 uncultured Faecalibacterium sp.
CCAGCCCTGCGGGCTGTTGCTTAGCCCGCGGGAGAATATCCACCATCTCCGCCAACAAAAGGCATCAGCTCAGGCTGGTGCCTTTTTTGCAGCTAGATGGTGCGGATGAGAACAGGGCGGCGGTCCGCAGACCGCAAGCAATCAGCCCTGCGGGCTGTTGCTTAGCCCGCGGGAGAATATCCACCATCTCCACCAGAAGTCGCAGATTGCATTTTGAGACAGGGGGGAATATACTTATATTGGATAGATTCCAATACTATAGCAATTTAACTTTTTAATGCAAAAGCGGTGAATTGCATATCGCAAAGATGCCGTTTGAATGTTGCACGAATTTCTTAACTTGCGATAAAATTTGCGATAAACGATTTTTGGAAGGAATATAATCATGTCGAAAGATGAATATTTGATCACAGATCCACCCCTTAAAGCGCTGACTGTTTTTGCGATGCCGATGATCCTTGGCAGCTTTTTTCAACAAGTATACAATATGGCCGATTCCATAATAGTTGGTCAATTTGTTGGCTCCTCGGCACTTGCGGCTGTTGGTGCTTGTGCTGCACTGACCAATGTTTTTATTTGTGTGGCGCTTGGTGCTGGTGTGGGCGCAGGTGTGCTTGTAAGCCGCTATTTTGGTGCAAAAAATTATGGTAAAATGAAAACCATTGTGTCAACGTCCCTGATCAGCTTTTTGATCTTAAGCGTTGTCCTTGGTGTCTTTGGCTTTTGCTTTTCCCATTTCATGATGAGCGGATTACAGACCCCTGCCGATATATTGGAAGAAGCAGTATTGTATCTGCGTGTCTACTTTGTGGGTTTCCCGTTTCTATTCATGTACAACATTCTTTCCACCATGTTCACTTCCATCGGTGAATCCAAAATTCCGTTGGGACTGCTGATATTCTCATCTATCCTGAATATTTTTATGGATCTCTGGATGGTGGCCGGTCTTGGTCTGGGGGTGTTTGGTGCAGCCCTTGCGACCTTGATCGCACAAGGAATTTCTGCCGTGTTTTCGTTTTTGATCTTTCTGTCTCGGATGCGGCAATACAAGAGCTCCTTTAGCAGGTTCGACCGGCAGGAGCTGTATTCCATGCTTCGCATTGCGGTACCATCGGTTTTGCAGCAGTCCACAGTGTCTATCGGTATGATGATCGTGCAGGCAGTGGTAAATCCCTTCGGCACACAGGCACTTGCCGGGTATGCGGCAACGATGCGGGTAGAAAATGTTTTTTCGCTGATCTTCGTATCCATCGGCAATGCAGTTTCGCCGTTTGTATCCCAGAATTTTGGCGCAAAGAAAATTGAGCGTATCAAAAAAGGTTATCATGCTGCACTGGTGTTGGATCTATGCTTTGCAGTTCTTGCTTTCGTGGTCATTGAAACACTGCACACACAGATTTCCTCGTTGTTCTTGGGAAAAGACGGAACCGCGTTGGCCTATCAGGTGTCCGGTGATTATATGAGATGGCTTGGTTACTTTTTCATCTTCATGGGCATCAAGATGGCAACGGATGGCGTTCTTCGCGGACTTGGAATCATGCGGCCGTTTCTTATTGCAAATATGGTAAACCTTGCAATCCGCTTGTCTGTTGCTTTGATTTGTGCACCGCGTTTTGGCATTGCTTTTGTTTGGCTTGCAGTCCCGGCAGGTTGGCTTGCAAACTTCCTTATTTCCTATGCGGCGCTCAGAAGATCGTGGCCAGAGGATAAAGCAGCGGTATCTCAATGATTTCATGCAGTGGAGAGGTGCTTTGTTCTGACGGGCTTCACTTACAGAGAATGTGACGCGAAAAAAAATTCGCCGGTGTTCCGTTCAGAAAATCAGATGCTCGCTAAAATATCTGTCAGTGTGGCGACAAATGCTTCATCCTGCTCCTTCGTCCGCTTTGGGCTCCCCTTGGGGTGCTTTCCGGCACGGAGGAGCTTTTTGTTTTCATAACGCCGCAGCATGAGAGCTTCCATGTTGTCGGCGGTGTATTCCAGACCGTTCTGATTCAGCACCCGTGCGCGCTTGGCAAGGCACATACTCGCCAGCCCATAGTCCTGTGTTACGACAATATCCCCCGGCTTTACCCGGTTAACGAGGGCAAAGTCTACGCTGTCTGCCCCTTTATCGAACACCAATGTCTGCGCACCTTCCCGCTCGATTTGGTGGGCGGTGTCGCACAGGATGGTAACAGGAACGCCAAACCGCTTTGCAATCTGCAACGTCAAATCGACCACCGGGCAGCCGTCGGCATCAATCAAAATATTCATCGGCTTTCCTCCATCGCCCACCGAAATGCCTTTGCCGTGCGCAGGTCAGCGTTTTTGAAATGCCCGCCGCTGTTCCACTCAAGGGTGCAGTCTGCGCCACGCTCTATAAGCCGGCTGTGCAGGGTGCGGATGTTATCACCTACCGCAGCCATGACAGCGTTTTTCGTATGCTCTTCCTTGTTGCCAAGGCTCAGATAAACGCGCTGTGCCTGTATCGGGTGCTGCTGTTCAAACTCCATCCAGCCCGGAAACCACACCGAGGGAGATGCGGCGGCGATACCATAGAACAGATCAGTCTGGGTGGATGCCCACAATGCAAACAGTCCGGCCAGCGAGTAGCCGCCCAGAATGATTTTGACGTTTTCCGGGAGAGGATACTGCTGCTTCAGTGTGGGAATGACCTGCTCTGTCAGAAAGCACAGGGTTTCCGTAGCCTTGCCACCAAATCCTTGCTTTCCCCACACGGCAGGGGCTTCCCACGGAGAAAGTGCATCGTTCCAGCTTTCCACAGGGATGGCCGCAAACAGAAAGTTCTGGCCGCTTTGTGCGATAGCAACCACTTCGTTGTCTATGCTCTGCAACTCATGTTCGCCTGTCATTTGGAGCAGTAGGTATTCTGCATGGGCTTCGCCGTAAATGCGGCAAGGTCTGTTCCCGATTTGCATTGTCTGTGCGGTCACTGCGACATCCTCCCGAAAAAATTTGATAAGCCCAGTATAGCAACTGAAAAATCATTTTGCAATTCAAAAGGCGTTCGCATTCGCAAGCAGTGTCTTCGTAAAAAAAGCTGGCACCTGATTTGAAGTTGTGCGAGGCTTCCAGAGTGATGTATCAGCAGTTTTTGAACGATCATGCCGTAGCCCATAAGCGGCAGACGAACCGGGCACGTGGGATCTGAACAGGGCAGCGTTATTCAATACCGCTAAGCTCGCGGTACAGCGTGCGGGCATAGGAATCTGTCATGCCGCTGATATAGTCGGTGACCATCAGCAGCCGGAGGTACAAGTCAAAAGGTTCCGTGCCGGTTCGGGCGTTTTGGTAATCCTGCTTGTAATTGCCGGAGAAGATGGCGAGAAGCTTTTTGTCGGCCTTGGAAGGTGCCTGCCCGTCGGTGCAGTATGCAGAGTCATAGTACAGCACGGCGGGAACAAAATGATCCAGCAGAAAATCGAGAATGACCTGTCCGGACAGCTCCAGTTTCAGGATGCCGGGCGTATCGAAGGCGAATTTCCGCATGGCCCCTTTCAGAATGTCAATGGTGATGGCGTGATTGGTTCCTTCAAACAAATCACCGCAGTAGGTTCCGGCCATGATCTCTTTATATTTGCAGGAAAAACGGTAGATGGCTACATACATCAGCCACTGACGCGTTTGGGTGAGCCATTTTTTAAATGCAGCGCTGTCGTTTTCTGGGGTGTGGTCTGCACCGCGCAGCGCGGAAAGTTCTTGGATCCGCTCATCGGAGAAGTACTCAGGGCTTCTGTGGGGAACGATCTTTGAATGGTCATAAGAATTTGTGTAATATTCAATGAACTGGTCAAGGGTGAACAGGCCCTTTTTAAAGGCATCTTCCAGATCGGCAGTAGAATATGCAATGTCGTCAGCTGCTTCCAGCAGGTAGGTCAGCGGATGGCGCACGATGCCTTTGTCGGGAGTGGTGGTCCCAACCGCTTCCGAGATCTGCTCAAAAGTCTCCTGTTCTGCAGCGAAGAAGCCGAGTTTGTGCTTTCGGATATCCGCACTGCCTTTATCAACGGAACAGGAGTCGGTGGGGTATTTTACCAGCGTGCTGATGATCGCTTTGGACAGATTGAGGCTGGAACCGTGTTTTGCTTTCAGCAGGATCCGCAGCGCCTGTGCATTGCCCTCAAAATTTTCCAGATCAGCGATCATCTGCGCGGATAACCAGCTGCGAAGGGGCTGTCCTTTGTATTTTACATGGTCAAGGTTCTCTTTGAACCAGTCGCCGATCACGGTCTCGCCGAAATGCCCGAAGGGCGGATTGCCGAGGTCGTGCAAAAGGCCGGCGCAGAGCAGGACCGATGCGATGGCTTCGGCATCCTCCGGCACAGCAATATCAGTTGGCTTGTACGGTGTTGTGTTTTTGGAGATCATGATGCCAAGCTGCCGGGCGATCGTGGAGACTTCGATCGAGTGCGTCAGGCGGGTTCGTATGAAATCACTCTTGTCCAGAGGAAACACCTGCGTTTTATCCTGCAGCCTGCGGAATGCAGCGCTGGAAACGATCCGGCTGTAGTCCTTTTCAAATGCATTGATGGGATACTCCTTGAACGAATCGGGCTCAGGAGGTTCAGAAGAAAGCTTTTCAGTTGACAGCAATTTTGCCCATTCCATAATCAGTACACCTCGCTTTTGAAACGTCGTGATTAAAAATCTGCAAAAGGCATCGGCCTTCCATCACTGCCATTATACAAAAGAAACGCTGCTCCGGCAACAAAAAACGGATTCTCTGAAAAAAACACAAAAACTGCAGCTTGAACATGTGCAGAGTTCCAATTTATTTCGGGATCCGAAAAAAGGAAAGCGGAGTGTTATGCTGCGGTGTACTACTTCCGTCAGATGCACCCGAAATTGAATCAGACAAAAGCTTCCCTTTCCGTGGGCTGCGTGCCTGCGGAGCAGGAACGGCGGGATATCAGCCAGATTGCACAAAACGCATTGCACAAAATTGAACAGCTTTTCAGGAAAAAATCTTGCTATTCCGCTTGCGCTCATGTATAATGGACTTGACTTGAAAGGTAGGATGTTTAAAAACACTCTGCCGTATGCTGCTGCAGATGACTTGAAAGGTGGAACATGGGATGTTGTATAAGAAAGCTTCTGAGATGAAACCCACTCCGATCCCCCATTGCATGGGCGGCGAGGGCACCGTGATGATGGAACGCCTGCTGGATGCGCCTGCCGAAATGCTGGGCAAGGGCCGCGCCTACGTGCGCCACACGCTGGCACCGGGCGTGACCATTGGCAGGCACACGCATGAGCACGAGATGGAAAGCATGGTCATCGTCTCCGGCCGCGCGGTCCACATCATCAACGGCGAGGAGCAGATCTTGGAGAAGGGCGACATCATTGCCGCCATGCCCGGCGACACCCACCAGATCGCCTGCCTGGGCGACGAGCCGCTGGTGCTGATCGCACAGGTGCTGTACGAATAAAGGAGGAGCTTCAGATGGAACAGATCCGCAGTGCCGATGTTCTGGCCAATTTTCCGCAGGTGGATGAGGAAAAACTGAACGCCGCCCTTGCCGCCGAAGCTGCCGCCAGCAACCGCAAGATCATTGTGCTGGACGACGACCCTACCGGCGTACAGACGGTACATGATATTTATGTTTATACAGATTGGACGGTAGAAAGCCTGCGCAAGGGCTTTGCTGCGCCGGAAAAGCTCTTCTTTATTCTGACCAACAGCCGTGGCTTTACCGTGGCCGAGACCACCAAGGCCCACCGCGAGATCGCGGAGAACACCGCCAAGGTGGCCCGCGAGTTCGGCATGGATTACCTTATCATCAGCCGCGGCGACTCCACCCTGCGCGGCCACTACCCGCTGGAGACCGACCTGCTGCGCGAGGTGACGGAGGCTGAGAACGGTTACAAAATGGATGGCGACATCCTGTGCCCCTACTTCCGCGAGGGCGGACGCTTTACACTGGACAACGTGCATTATGTGCGCTACGGCGCAGAGCTTGTGCCCTGCGGCCAGACCGAATTTGCCAAGGACGAGACCTTTGGCTACCACGCCAGCAACCTGTGCGAATACATTGAGGAAAAAACCGGCGGCAAAGTCCGTGCAGGAGACGTGACCTGCATCTCGCTGGAAAGCCTGCGCGCCATGGACTTTGACGGCATCGAGGCCCAGCTGCTGGCGGTGCACGATTACGGCTATGTGATCGTGAACGCAGTGGCGGACTGCGATGTGAAGGTGTTTGCAGTGGCACTGTACCGCGCCATGGCAAAGGGCCGTCACTTCACCATCCGCAGTGCGGCCGCACTGGTCAAGGCCATCGGCAATATTTCCGACCAGCCGCTGCTCACCCGGGAAAAGATGGTCACGCAGGAAAGCAAAGCAGGCGGCATCATCGTGGTGGGCAGCCACACCAAAAAGACCACTGCCCAGCTGGAAGAACTGAAAAAAGTACAGGGCATCGAGTTTATTGAGATGGACAGCGACAAGGTGCTGGTGCCGGGCGAGCTGGAAAAGGAAGCAGCCGCCATCGTGGCTCACTGCTCACAGCAGATCGCAAAGGGCATCACCTGCTGCGTGTCCACAAAGCGCGTGGTGCTCACCCTGCCGGACGACACCCCGGAAGCAGCCCTCGTGCGCAGCGTTGCCATCAGCGATGCACTGCAAAGCTGCGTGGGCAGGCTGACCGCTTCCCCGGCTTTTGTGGTGGCAAAGGGCGGCATCACCAGCAGCGACGTGGGCGTGAAGGCCCTGCGCGTGAAATGCGCCAAGGTGCTGGGCCAGATCCGGCCGGGCATCCCGGTATGGCAGACCGGTGCCGAAAGCCTGTTCCCCGGCACGCCGTACATCATCTTCCCGGGCAATGTGGGCGAAGTGTCCACCCTGCGGGAAGCGGTGGAAATTTTGCTGGGCTGACAGCCTGACGATTTAGAATTGTCTCCGCTCTGCTCTGACAATATCAGAGGAAAAATTATTTTAAATATTGCAAACAAGCCAGCCCTGCGGGGCTGGCTTGTTTGCTTTTTCACGGGAAGGAGTCGTGGCGGTTAACGGCGTATTGCCTGCGCTGGCTCCCTGCGGGAGCATTCGCGCGGCAGATAACGCAAACGTTATGTTCAGGCCCCGCTCCCCTGCGGGGAGCTGCCGCCGTAGCGGCTGAGGGGCCTTGAAATCGGCGCAACACAAAAAATCCTTTAGCGCAGCGACTTGGATTTTTTGTATGGAGCCCAACTGCTTTGGGGTTACTAGGGGCGAGCAGCCCCTAGTTCGTGCCTCCCGCGCCTCGAAAGTAGCGGGTGCTTTTCTGGTTCTCTTTTGGCACGCAAAAGAGAACGTATCCGGCGGAGAAGAATTTTATAAAAGCCATAAAACCTGCCCTACACGATTGCGCTCTGCGCGGGAAGCCGAAAAACAAAAGCCGGAAAATCCGCAGATTTTCTGGCTTTCTGTACGCGTTATCAATCTTTTTTTGCTTTCTTTTTCTTCTTTGCTGCCTTTTCCTCCGGCTTGTTCTTCATCAGCCTGCCGAGGGATGCGGCAGTGTATACGCAGAAGCAGCCCACCACCACGATCAGCACGACGGCGCTTGCGTCCAGCGCCACGGTGCCGGCGCGGACAGCGGCCAGATACAGTGCCAGCAGCACCACGCCGCCGCCCAGCCACAGGCTGCTGCTGTTCACCTGCTTTTGCCACTCCTGCCGCGGCGTGAGCGGATGCTGCTGCGCCTTGCCCTGCCGGGCCTTCTTTTTCCAGATGTTATCACTTTGAAACGGATTCATGTTCCGGTGGCTCCTTCCCTGTCTTTTTCTTTAAGGGTATTATACGCCGCAAGATGGGATGATGTCCAGAAAGAAGTGGATTTTTCACCACTTGCATCCCACATTTGTGCAGAACGACCAAAACCGGCCCGAAATATCGGCTATTCGCCAATTTACTTTTTGCGGACCGAAGAGTAATCTAATGGTAGGATGTAAAGACGGACAAACTGTTGAGATTGAACTGAAGATAGGATGTAGCAAAGAGCCTTTGCTGCGGGCTTGTCCGGCACGAGAACACGAAAAACAAAAGGAGGCTTTTCCGTTATGAAGGTAGGTCTGATCTATACCAGCACCACCCCGGAACTGATCGAACTGGTGGAGCAGGAGGTCAAAAAGCAGCTGGGCGATGATGTGGAGCTGTACAGCCTGCAGGACCCCAGCATTCTGGCAGATGTCCGCGCGGCAGGCTATGTGACCACTGCACCGGCAGCACGCCTGATCGGCATGTACATGAAAGCCGCTGAGGAAGGCGTGGATGCCATGCTGAACCTGTGCAGCAGCGTGGGCGAAGTTGCCGACAGCGCACAGGACGTGGCAAAGTACATTGGTGTGCCTATCGTCCGCGTGGACGAGGAGATGTGCCGCGAGGCTGTCCGCAAGGGCCAGCGCATCGGCGTGATGGCTACCCTGCCCACCACGCTGGAACCCACCAAGGGCACCATCCTGCGCATGGCCCGCGAGTGCAACAGACACGTGGAACTGGTGGACTGTCTGGTGGACGGTGCATTCGGTCTGGATCAGGACCAGTTCAAGGCCCGCATGACCGAGATGGCCGGTACCATTGCCGACAAGGTGGACGTGATCGTGTTTGCACAGGGCAGCATGGCCTACTGCGAACAGTATATCGCCGATAAGTTTGGCAAGGTGGTTCTCAGCAGCCCCCGCTTTGGTGCAGCCGAGCTGAAAAAGGCGCTGGAAAAGAAAGGCACCATTTAAAAAAGGAACAAGAGCCGGAGCACGAGACCGGCTCAGGAGAAGATATTTTTTGAAGGAGAATTCTTATGAAAAAGATGATTTCCCGTCGTGACTTCCTGAAGGTGGCTGGCATTTCCGCTGCTGCTCTGGGTCTGGCTGCCTGCGGCGGCTCCGGCACCAGCACTGCTGCTTCCACTGCCTCTACTGCAGCTTCCACCGGTTCTTCCGCTGCCGCTTCCGGCTCGGCTGTCACCCTGAAGCTGGGCTTCTCCACCAACGAAGAAGACCCCCGTGCAAAGGGCGCAAAGCAGTTTGCAGAAGAAGTTGCCGAAAAGACCGGCGGCGCTGTGGAAGTTCAGCTGTACCCCTCCGGCCAGCTGGGCGGCGATGCTGACCTGATCAACTCTATCGCTCTGGATTCCGGCACGGTGGATATCATCATCACCGACGCTTCCAACTTTGCCACCTACGATGCAAAGATGGGCATTTCCGCACTGCCGTTCCAGTTCGAGACCTTCGACGATGCATGGGCATTCATGGACAGCGACATCGAGGCTGCCGCTGAGGAAGGCCTGCTGAGCCAGAATATGCGTGTGCTGGCCCACTACTGCAACGGCTTCCGCTGCGTGACCAACTCCAAGGGCCCCATCAACAGCCCTGCCGACATGAACGGTCTGCTGATCCGCACCCCCGAGAACCCCGTCATCATGGCTACCATGACCGCTCTGGGTGCCAACCCCCAGCCGCTGAGCTTCTCTGAGCTGTATCAGGCTCTGCAGCAGAAGACCTACGATGCACAGGAGAACCCCATCCCCGTTATCTACAACAACAACCTGTTCGAGGTTCAGGAGTACCTGAGCATCACCAACCACATCTACTCCGGCATGTGCTTTACCATTGCCGAGAGCAGCTGGAACAAGCTGAGCGCTGACCAGCAGCAGATCGTTTCCGACGCTGCAAAGGCATCTGCCGATTACGACCGTGAGCTGAACGAGCAGCAGACCAACGATTTGGTCTCCGCTCTGGAAGAGAAGGGCATGAAGATCAACAGCCCGGAACTGGCTCCGTTTGCAGCTGCGACCGAAAAGGTCCTGACCGACAACGCTGATACCTACGGCGACCTGCTGGATCAGCTGAAGGCATGGAAAGAAGCCCGCTGAGATCACTGACCAGAAAACCTTGAAATAAAACCGAAGCAAAGGGACGAGGGGCGTGCCCTTCGTCCCTTTGCATTTTATCTGAATCGCACTTGGAAAGGAGTTTGTACTGTGAAAAAACTGCAAACCACTCTGGACAAGATCACCACCCTCATTTCCGCCATTCTGTGCGCGGCTATGATGGTAATTCTGTTCGCAAACGTTGTGCTGCGCCTGATCCCCGGCATCGGCGGCTTCAAGTGGTACATGGAGAGCAGCCAGTATCTGAACGTCTGGTCCATGCTCATTGCCTGCATTGGCATCAACGCCATGGGCACCAACCTCCGCGTGGAGGTGGTGGATTCCATCCTCGGTAAGACTCCGCTGGGCAAAAAGATCGTTGTCATCATCCGTGATGTGTTCATCATCCTGTTCTACGTCATGGTCACCTACGGCGGCTACCAGCTGTGCACCCGCGCAAAGCAGGCCGTTTCCACCATGCCGCAGTTCACCATGGGTCAGGTGTACACCATCTTCCCCATTGCCGGTGTGCTGTGCATCCTGTCCGCCGTTCTCAATCTGGTGGTTGAGCTTACCACGAAACCTGAAGGAGGCGAATCCAAATGATCGCATGGCTGCTGATCTCATTCTTCGTTCTGCTGTTCCTGGGTGTGCCCATCGCCATGAGTCTGGGCCTGTCCGCCATGGGCGGCATCCTGTTCCTGGGCGGCGGCAGCACCGTCACCATTGCCCAGCGCATGTTTGAGGGCATGAACAGCTTTGCACTGCTGGCCATCCCTCTGTATACCTTTGCCGGCTTCACCATGTCCAAGGGCGGTATTTCCAAGCGCCTGATGGACTTCTGCTACTCCATCGTCGGCCACATCTACGGCGGTCTGGCTCACGTGAACGTGCTTTCCAGCATGATCTTTGCGGGCATCTCCGGTTCTGCTGTTGCCGATACCGCTGGTGTTTCCGGCATGTTCATGCCGGAAATGATCCGCAAGGGCTACTCCAAGAACTTTACCGTTGCCGTTACCGCCATTTCCTCCACCATCGGCATCATCATTCCTCCGTCCATCCCCATGGTGGTCATTGCCGGTATCTGCGGCATCTCCACCGGTAAGCTGTTCCTCGGCGGCATCATCCCCGGCATCCTGTGCGGTCTGGCACAGATGATCGTCAGCTACTTCCTCGCTAAGAAAGAAGGCGTGCCCAAGGAGCCCGGTCACTTCACCATCGGCCCTGTGCTGCACGGCCTGTGGGAGAGCTGGCCCGCCCTGCTCATGCCTATCATCATCGTGGGCACCATTACCATGGGTATCGTCAGCCCCACCGAGGCAGGCGTGATCGCTGTTGTTTACGGTCTGTTTGCCGGCGGCATCATCTACCGCGAACTCAAGTGGGAGGACATCAAGTTTGCCTTTGCAGAGACCGTCCGCACCAGCGGCCGTATCTTCATCGTTATCGGCGCTGCAAAGCTGTACACCGTCATGCTGACCACCGCAGGCTTTGACAAGTGGGTGGCCAAGACCATGCTGGGCTTCTCCACCAACCCCACCGTCATCCTCATCATGATCCTGCTGATCTTCTTCATCGTCACCATGTTCATGGAGTCCATTGCAACGCTGACCCTGTTCATGCCCATCCTGTATCCCATTGCTCTGGGCGTGGGCATCAACCCCATCGTGCTCAGCGTTCTGATCACCGTGGTCATCGGCATTGGTCTGGTCACTCCCCCGGTGGGCATGTGTATCTACGTTGCCTGCGACCTGATGGATACGACTGTTGGTGAAGTGTTCCCCACATTGGTGCCGTTTATTGCGGCCACCTTCGTCTGCATTGCCCTGATGGTCGCCTTCCCTCAGCTGATCCTGCTGCCCACCTATTTGATGGCGTAACCGTTGCGTCCGCTTTTCAGATATGGTAAAATAGTGGTGGAAGTTCAACGTGTGATGTTTGGAGGCTTTTTGCCCCAGAACGTTCCACGTTGAACGACCCCGAATATCCACCAAACCGGATTTGGAGGCGGAACTATGTCAATGGAACATCCGGAAAAACAGAAGAATGCGGTAAAGTCTGTAGTCGATCAGGTCATGGATGGGATCATCTCCCAGATCATCGACGGCACCCTGCATCCGGGCGACAAGCTGCCTACCGAAATGGAACTGTGCAAGCAGTTCGGCGCGGGCCGCAACTCGGTGCGGGAAGCTGTGAAAAAGCTGCAGGCCTACGGCATCCTGTACATCAAGCGTGCCGACGGCACCTTTGTGAGCGAAAACTACAACCAGAAAATGCTGGACCCGATGCTGTACAGCATCATCCTGCAGAAGAACAGCTGGCAGGAATTTGTGGAACTGCGCTCCGTCATCGATATCGGTACGCTGAATATTATCATTCAGCGCAATGATATCACATCCTTTCTGCCGGACCTGTACCGCACCTTCGGCGAGCTTTCTGCCGAAATACACTCGCCGGAGCCTTCGGTGGACAAGGTGCTGGAGCTGGACAGCCGGTTCCACACCCAGATCGCCAATGCGGCCCAGAACCCCATGCTGGCCACCATCACCGAGTATATCACCCGGCTGACGCTGCCCAGCCGTCTGGAGACCACCCGCAAGGTGCTGGCCAAGGGCGAAGAGGAGATCGAGCGGTTCGTAGAGCTGCACCGCCAGCTGCTCAGCGTGATCGAGCGCAGGCAGGTGGACGAGATCGCCGCTACAGTGCAGGATCACTACATCTTCTGGAAGAAGTAAGCATACAGGCCTCCTGCCTGCCGTAAAAGGCGGGCAGGGGACTGTGAGTTTATAAGATGGGATGTTTGTGCTAAAATGACGTTAGCATCCTTTGTTAAGCTTCTCCAATGCGACATGCAAGGAGTGTTCATCCAATGAAAAAAATCATGATCTCCGTGGCCCCCGTTGCGGCCACAGACATTCTCATCAATCCGCGGGCCATTGCCCGGGATGTGTATGAGTGCTACAAAAACGGCGCGTCCATGGTGCATCTGCACTGCCGCGACCTGAACGGCAACCTCACCCCGGATCTGAGCCTGCTGGAAGAAACGGTGGCCTACATCCGCGAGATGTGCGACATCGTGGTGGAGATCTCCACCGGCGGCGTGTCCAACCTGACCATTGAGGAACGTGTGCAGCCCTGCTACCCCTCCTGGGTGGAAGCCAACAGCCTGAATGTCGGCTCGGTGAATCTGGGTACCTCGGTGTACCAGAACCCCATCAAGGATGTGGAGTACTGCGTCAAGACCATCATGGACAACAAGAAGATCCCGGAGACCGAGGTCTTTGAGCTGGGCATGATCAACACCGTGCGGGAACTGAACGACAAGTTCCACTTTGTAAAACCCATCCTGTTTGCACTGGTGTTCGGCCATGGCGGCGAGATGCCTGCCACGGTGCCGGCCCTGCGCCACATGATTCAGGCGCTGGAAGAGAACTTTCCCAACGGCGACTACCTGTGGGGCTACACGCAGGCCCACCGCGAGGACTGGGAAATGGTCAAGACTGCGCTGGATATGGGCGCTTCCACCGTGCGCATCGGCTTTGAGGATTCGGACATGATCGCGCCGGGTGTCCATGTGGACAACAACGCAGCGCTGATCGCAAAGGTGTCGGACATCGTAAAGTCCAAGGGCATGATGCCCATGACTCCCGACGAGGTGCGCGCCATGCTCAAGATCCCGCCGCTGCGCCGTTAAAAAGGAGGAAAGAAACGTATGGTGATTCAAGGCGTTACTTACCTCTCAGACTTTGAGGCAAAAAAAGCCATCATGGAAATGGCCCGTCGGCTGGAGGCCAAGGGCTGGCTGGTGGCCGGTGACGGCAGCATGAGCGTCCGCGTCGGCCCGCAGGCCGTGTGGGTGACCGTTGCCGGTGCCGACAAGGCCGCGCTTACGCAGGATATGCTGGTGCGCGTGGATATGAATGGCAAGGCGATGCTCAGCGCAAAGCCCAAGCCCCTGCCCGAAGACCTACCCATCCATCTGAAAATCTATCAGGAAAACGAGAACGCCCAGTGCGTGATGCACACCTATCCGGCCTGCGCGGCTGTGATGGGGATGCAGGGCCAGACCGTGCAGCCTGCAGCATTCAGCCCCGCAGTGCGGGCGCTGGGACGGGTGCAGCTGCTGCCCGCCCAGAACGTGGACGCACAGGCACAGGCTGTCAGCCTGTTGTGCCGCACCGATAAGGCTGTCCTGCTGGAAAATGACGGCTGCCTGACCTGGGGCAAGACCCCGGCAGATGCGGCCCATCTGGTGGAAGCACTGGATTACTACGCAGCCGTCACCGCAAAGCTGGGCTGCGCAGGCTGCTCCAAATGCGGCAGCTGCGGCGGTCACTGCACCGGCTGCAGCAAGTGCGGCGCACCTGCCGTGCAGCCCATGGCTCAGCCCGCTGCACAGCCTGTGGCAATGGCAGTGCCCGCCGCACAGCCTGCCCAGCCGGTGAGCCTGCCGGGCGTTACCGGGCTGATCCAGCCGGGCATGGCGCTGCCCACCCTGCCCAAACAGCAGGCGGCTCCTGCCCCTGCCCCGGTGCCCGCCGCACAGCCTGCGGCAGTCCCTGCAATGGAAGCGGCCCCGGCCGCACCGAAGTCCGCAAATGCCCGCGATGCCGCAATGGCCGAGGTCATCCGCCGGACGCTGAAGAGCTTTCAATAACAAAAAGTTTCGTTTGATCCAACGGATATGACCTTTACGGAAAGGAACGAAAACCATGGATATCAGTTCACAGGAAATTGAAGCGATCGTCAAGCAGGTGCTTGCCGGTATGGGCGGTGCACAGACAAGCGCCGCCCCTGCAGCCTATACCGCTGCACCCGGCGGTGCAGCAGGCGACCGCGGCGTGTTCGAGAACGTAGACGACGCAGTGGAGGCTGCATGGAAAGCCCAGCGCGACTGGGTGGCCAACTACAAGATCGAGGATCGCCAGCGCATCATTGAAGCCATCCGCCGCTGTGCCCGGGCACATGTGGAGGAGTGGTGCCACAAGATCGTGGAAGAGACCGGCATGGGCCGCTATGAGGACAAGGTGGAAAAACATCTGGCCGTCATCAACAAGACCCCCGGCCCCGAATGCCTGACCACCGAAGCCAAGAGCGGTGACGCGGGCCTGATGCTGGAAGAGTACGCACCCTTTGGTGTGATCTGCTCCATCACCCCCACCACCAACCCTACCGAGACCATCATCAACAACACCATCAGCATGATCGCAGGCGGCAACACCGTGGTGTTCAACGTGCACCCCCGCGCAAAGCGGGTGTCTGCCGACTGCCTGCAGGCGCTGAATACCGCCATCATCGAGGCGGGCGGCCCTGCAAACCTCATTACCATGACCCGTGAGCCGACCATGGAGAATGTGGACAAGATGGCCGCAAACCCCAAGATCCGCCTGATGGCAGGCACCGGCGGCATGGGCATGGTGAACGCCCTGCTGCGCAGCGGCAAAAAGTGCATCGGTGCCGGTGCGGGCAACCCGCCCGTCATCGTGGACGAGACCGCAGACATCGAGCTGGCAGGCCGCAAGATCTACGAAGGCGCTTCGTTCGATAACAACATCCTCTGCTTTGCAGAGAAGGAAGTGTTCGCCGTGAACACCGCCTACGACGGCCTGCTGCACGAGCTGCAGAAGCAGGGTGCCTACCTGCTGAACAAGGCCCAGACCGAACAGCTGGTGAACATCGTGCTGCAGCCCAAGAAGGGCGGCGGCCACGAGGTGAACAAAAAGTGGGTGGGCAAGGATGCCGCCCGCATTCTGGAGACCATCGGCGTGCATGTGCCGGATACTTGCCGCCTTGCCATCTGCGAGGTGCCTGCCGACCATCCGTTCGTTCTGGTGGAGCAGATGATGCCGGTGCTGCCCATCGTGCGCTGCCAGAGCTTTGAACAGGCGGTGGAAGATGCCGTGGTGGCCGAGCACGGCAACCGCCACACCGCTTCCATCTTCTCCAAGGATGTGGACCACATGACCCGCTTTGCCCGGGTCATTGAGACCACCATCTACGTAAAGAACAGCGCCACCAAGGCCGGTGTTGGCATTGGCGGCGAGGGCCACTGCACCATGACCATTGCCGGCCCCACCGGCGAGGGCATCACCTGCGCAAAGAGCTTCTGCCGCCGCCGCCGCTGCATGCTGGCCGAGGGCGGGCTGCGCATCATCTGAGTTTTTGAAGGACGAAACCATCACATACAATTTTTTCAGTGTTCTGACAGGAGGAACAACTTATGAAAGCTCTGGGTTTTATCGAGACGAAGGGTCTGGTTGGCAACATCGACGCTACCGATGCAATGCTGAAGGCTGCTGACGTTGAGTTCATTGGTTCCGACACCATCGGTGCCGGTCTGACCACCGTGATCGTTACCGGCGAGGTGGGCGCTGTCAAGGCTGCTACCGAGGCTGGCGAAGAGGCTGCTTCCCGCGTGGGTGAGCTGTTCTGCGTCAACGTCATTGCACGTCCTCACGCAGATCTGGCCCGCATCATGCCTGCCAAGGGTCCCGCGACCGGCAAGTCCGGCCTGCCCGCAGGCGAGCAGGTGCCGCTGGATGCCGCTCTGGGCATGATCGAGACCAACGGCCTGACCGCTTCCATCGAGGCAGCCGATGCCATGCTGAAGAGCGCAGATGTCTCTCTGGTGGGTCAGGAGAAGATCGGCGCAGGCCTTGTTACCGTGTTCGTGCAGGGCGACGTTGGCGCTGTGAAGGCTGCTGTTGAGGCAGGCCAGACCGCTGCTTCCCGCATTGGCGAAGTGGTCAGCGCACTGGTCATTCCCCGCCCGCACGCAAGCGTGTCCGAGTGCATGCCTGAGCTGCGCTGAGCCCTGCGCTGACGCTGCATAAGAAAGGAGCGCTGTGCCTTGGTTTACCATGACATCAGTCAGGAACAGCTGCTGCTCCTGATCACGCAGGCCGTGCAGGCAGAGCTGCAAAAGCGCAGCCGTCAGGTGCCGGTAGGCATCTCGGTGCGGCACATCCACCTTACCCGCGATGATGTGGACAAGCTGTTCGGCTATGGCTACCAGCTCACCCCCAAAAAGGCGCTGAGCCAGCCCGGCCAGTTTGCCTGCGAGGAATGTCTGGACATCATCGGCCCAAAGGGCGAACTGAAGCATGTCCGCATCCTTGGCCCGGAGCGCAGTGCCACTCAGATCGAGCTGGCGCAGACCGACTGCCGCAACATCGGCATCAAAGCGCCGGTGCGTTCCAGCGGGGATACAAAGGGCACGCCGGGCGTGACCCTGCGCGGCCCCAATGGCACCCTGACCGTGCCGGAGGGCGTGATGATCGCTGACCGCCACATCCACATGACTCCCGCACAGGCAGCGGCCTTCGGCCTTGCCGACGGCGACCGCGTGCAGGTAAAGATCGACGGCCCCAAGCCGGGCGTGATGGGCGGGGTGCTGATCCGCGCAAACGACAAATGTGCACTGGATTTTCACATCGACACGGACGATGGCAATGCCTTCCTGCTCAAGCAGGGGCAGCTGGTCACCGTGCTGGGCAAAGAGGAGCAAGCTATGATTTTAGGGATCGTCAAGGGGACCGTTGTCGCCACCCGCAAAATGCCGGAGCTTGTAGGCTATAAGTTCCTGCTGGTGGAGCCGGTGTTCGGCTCCAAAAAGGATACCATCGTGGCGGGCGACAACATCGGCGCGGGTGTAGGCGAGATGGTTCTGGTCACCACCGACGAGACCACCCAGCATGGTCTGGACCATCCGTCGCCCATTGATGCTTTCATCGTGGGCATCGTGGACAATCCTCCCACCCTGAGTAAGTAACACCCTGCAAGTTTTGCCGCAGAGAGGGGCTTCCTCCCGGCGGGATCGTGAGGCTTAAACAATGAAAATTATTATCATCGGCAGCATTGCCGCCGGGGTTTCGGCCGCCGCCAGACTTGCCGCCGCCCAGCGCGGAGCGCAGATCACCGTCTACGAAAAAGGCGGCTTCTACTCCTGCGGCACCGGCGGCCTGCCCCATTATCTGTGCGAGGATCTGGACAGCCTGAACAAGGCCATTCAGGCCAAGGAGACTGAGCTGAACGCGCAGGGCATCACCGCACATCTGCGCCATGAGGTGCGCGGCATCGACGCAGCCGCCCGCAAGGTGACGGTATGTGATCTTGCCACCGGACGCGTGTTTGAAGACCACTACGACAAGCTGGTGCTGGCCACCGGTTCTTCCAACCGTGTGCCGCAGGTGCCCGGCAGTGACCGCGTGGGCGTGCAGACCCTCAAGACCGTGGAAGATCTGATCTTCCTCAAGGAGTTCGTCCGCACCCCCTATGTGCGGGACATCGTGATCCTGGGCGGCAGCTGGGCCGGTTTGGAGATCGCAAAGTCCTTCCTCAAGCTGGGCCGCAATGTGCGTATCATTGAAAAAGAGCAGCAGCTTTTGCCCCAGTTTGACCCTGAGGTGAGCAAGCTGATCCAGAAGGAGCTGGAAGCGCAGGGCGTGCAGTTCAATCTGGGCGAGCAGGTGCGTTCCTTCCCGGGCCGTACCTTCGTGGAGCAGGTGCAGACCAACCGCGGCACCTACCCCTGTGACCTTTGCGTGGTAGCCATCGGCGTTACCCCCAACACCGGCCTGCTGGCCGGTACCGGGGCGCAGCTGGCACCCAATGGCGCTGTGCTCATTGGTGCCGACCTTGCCACCAGTGTGCCCAATATCTATGCCGTGGGCGACTGCGCAGCCTGCCGCGACGGCTCTCTGCGCACCAGCAGCCTGAAGGTGGCGGATCTGGAGATCGCCCGCACCGGCCTGACCGAGACCGAGGCCCGCAAGGCCGGTCTGCGGGTCAAGAGTGCAATGGCCACCGGCACCGACCGTCCGGGCATCTGCCCGAACCCCCACCGCATCACCATCAAGCTGGTGTATGAGGCCAATACCCGTCAGGTGCTGGGTGCGCAGGCATGGGGAGAAAAGAATGTTTCGGCCCGCATCAACGCCATTGCCGTTGCCATCCGCGCTGGCATGACCGTGGAAGCACTGGGTCAGGTGGATTTCGTCTATTCCTCCTCGTCCTGTTCCATTTGGGACCCGGTGCAGATCGTCTGCGGTCAGGCACAGTAAGCGGAGGGTGAACACATGGCAGAACGCATCAACGCCGTCAAGACCAGCTTTTTTGGCAAGGGTGCCATCCGTCTTCTGGGACCGGAGCTTCAGAAGATGGGCATCCGCCGTGCTTTGCTGGTGACGGACCGCTTTCTCTATGATTCCGGTGCCGCTGCCCGGGTCGGTCAGGTACTGTCCGATGCCGGTGTGGAGTACGCCGTGTACTACAATGTGCAGCCCAACCCCACCGTACAGGTGGTGAACGACTGCATTGCCGCAGCCCGTACCCTGCAGGTGCAGCTGCTGGTGGCTCTGGGCGGCGGCAGCGCCATCGATACCGCTAAGGCAACCAGCATCGTGGTGGCCTGCGGCGGTACCGTGGAGCAGTACGAGGGCGAGAACAAGTCCTCCAAGCCCGGCCTGCCCATCGTGGCGGTGAACACCACCGCCGGTACCGGCAGCGAGTGCACCTCCTTCTACATCGTCACCGACCCTGTCCGCCACAGCAAAATGGCCATGGTGGACCCCAACTGCATGGTCAGCATTGCGGTGAACGACACCGACTTCATGTCCTCCATGCCGCCCAAGCTCACCGCAGCCACCGGCATGGACGCGCTGACCCACGCCATCGAGGCGGCGCTTTCCAAAAACGCCAACCCGCTCACGGACAAGGATGCCTACTGGGCCATACAGGCGATCGTGCAGAACCTGCCCCGGGCCGTTGCCAACGGTCAGGATGAAGCCGCCCGCACCATGATGGCCTACGCCGAAAATGTGGCAGGCATGGCTTTCTCCAACGCGGGCCTTGGCATGGTGCATGCGATGGCACACGCGCTGGGCGGACACTACAACCTGCCCCACGGTGTGTGCAATGCGGTGCTGCTGCCCTACGTGCTGGCCTTCAACAGCCGCAGCCCGGTGTGCCGGGAGCGGTTCATGACCATTGCCGCTGCCATGGGCCTGCAGGGCACTTTTACCCCGGACACTGCCGCACCGGCAGTGATCCAGTTTGTCCGTCAGCTCAGTGCAGGCGTGGGCATCCCCGCCAATCTTGCGCAGCTGAACAAGGTGGACCCTGCAGATTTTGCCGCGCTGGCAGAACTTGCCCTGCACGACACCTGCATGTCCACCAACCAGATCACCCCCACCCGCGACGAGGTGGTGGCGGTATATACCGCTGCTTTCCGCGGATAAACTTTGAGACCTCCTCCATTTTCTCCATACCCAAACAAAGCCGCCGCTCTCCCTCTGCAAGGGAAAGCAGCGGCTTTGTGCTGTAAAAGGGGTGATGGGATTGTTTTTAAAGAGGGTTCTGTTATAATAAAATAAAAATGCGGCGCAGAAGTAAGAGGAGAAAGCGATGGAAACAAGAGAAAAACAGGCGTACCTGATAGAAGCACATAAATGTGATGAGATGCTTCTGACCCTGTTGCGGATGCTGGATGTACCGTGGAATGATATATTCATCCACATGGACAGCAAAAATACGGACTACCAGCCGGAAACGGTGGAGTGCCGCATGAAATATGCGAAAGTGTTTCACGCAAAACGGTACAGTGTTGTGTGGGGCGGTGTCAGTCAGGTAAAAGCGGAGCTTGTGCTATTGAAAACAGCAGTGGCCCATGGCCCGTATCAGCATTACCACCTGATCTCCGGTGTGGATCTGCCCATTCAAACACAAGAAGATATCCGTGCATTTTTTGAGGCAAACCCGGACGTGGAATTTGTCCATTTCGACCCGCACCCGTTCAGCCCATTCAACGATGAGCGCGTTTATTACCGGCACTTTTTCCAGAATATCGATCTGCGCCGCCATCCGGTGCTCGGCGTGATCAATGGAATCCTGCTGTCGGGCCAGAAGCTGCTGAAAATAAAGCGCAATCAGGACGTTCACTTCACAAAGGGCAGCAACTGGTTCAGCTGCACTGATGGCTTTGCACGGTATCTGTTGACAAAAGAAGAGTGGGTCCTGCAGGTGCTGGACAAGACCTTTTGCTCGGACGAGTTCTTTGTGCAGACACTGATCGCGCAGTCGCCGTATCAGGATAAGATCTATCAGGGGCCGGGTGATACCAGTGCCCGTGCCATCGATTGGGACAGAGGCAATCCGTGGGTCTGGAAATACGCTGATCTGGAACAGCTGAAAGCATCGCCCTGCATGTTTGCCAGAAAATTTGATATCGAAAAAGAACCGGAGCTTGTGTATGAAATAGAACGCCTGTATGCACCTCATATATAAAAACAGTGCCGGACAGTTTTCAGGCTGTCCGGCACTGTTTTTTACTGTTCATTCTTTTTCGCCAGATCCTTAGTGTACAGGGCACGGGTGGCGTTGAGCACAGCCAGCACCATCACGCCCACATCGGCAAAGATGGCGGTCCACATGCTGGCCATGCCGATCGCGCCCAGCACAAGGCAGGCAAACTTGATGGCCAGTGCAAACACGATGTTCTGGTACACGATGCGTAACGTGCGGCGGGCAATGCGCATGGCCAGTGCGATCTTGGCGGGGTCGTCGTCCATCAGCACCACGTCAGCGGCCTCAATGGCAGCGTCAGAGCCAAGAGCGCCCATTGCAATGCCCACATCGGCACGGGACAGCACCGGGGCATCGTTGATGCCGTCGCCCACAAAGGCAAGGTTCTCTTTGGGCCGCTTTGCGGCGAGCAGCGTTTCGATCTGGTCTACCTTGTCGCCCGGCAGCAGGCCCGCATGGTATTCATCCAGCCCAAGCTCTGCGGAAACGGCCTTTGCAACCGGCTCGGCATCGCCGGTCAGCATCACGGTCTTGCGCACACCGGCATCCTTCAGGCCCCGGATGGCCTGTGAGCTGTGGGGCTTTACCACATCGGCGATCAGCAGATAACCGGCGTACATGCCCTCGATGGCCACATGCACGATGGTGCCGGTCTCGCTGACGGCGGGAGCCTTCAGGCCCAGCTTTTCCATCAGGCGGGCGTTGCCGGCAGCAACGGTCCTGCCGTCCACCTTGGCGGTCACGCCGTGGCCGCCAAGCTCCTGCACATCGGTGACACGGTTCGGATCGATCTCCCTGCCGTAAGCGGCCTTGATGCTGAGGGAGATGGGGTGCTTGGACCAGCTCTCGGCCAGCGCGGCAGCTTCCACCAGCTGCTCCTCGCTGATGCCCTCTGCGGGGTGGATGCCGGTCACTTTAAAGGTGCCCTGGGTCAGGGTGCCGGTCTTGTCGAACACAACGATGCCGGTGCGGGCCAGCTCTTCCAGATAGGTGGAACCCTTGACCAGAATGCCGCAGGCAGATGCACCGCCGATGCCGCCGAAGAAGCTCAGGGGAATGCTGATGACCAGTGCGCAGGGGCAGCTGATAACAAGGAAGGTCAGGGCACGGTAGACCCAGTCACCAAAGCGGGCGGGCTGGCCCATGAGCAGCAGCACGATGGGCGGGATAAAGGCCAGAGCCAATGCGCCATAGCACACGGCGGGGGTGTACACGCGGGCAAAACGGGTGATGAAGTTCTCGGCGCGGGCCTTCTTCATGCTGGAATTTTCCACCAGATCGAGAATTTTGGAAACGGTGGATTCGCCGAATTCCTTGGTGGTCTTTACCTTCAGCAGGCCGGTCATGTTCACGCAGCCGCTGATGACCTCATCGCCGGTCTGCACATCGCGGGGCAGGCTCTCGCCGGTCAGGGCGGCGGTGTTCAGGGCAGAAGCGCCCTCCACGATCACGCCGTCGATGGGCACGCGCTCACCGGGCTGGACCACGATCACGGTGCCGATCTCCACATCGTCCGGGTCCACCTGCTCCAGCCTGCCGTCCTCGCCCTCAATGTTGGCGTAGTCCGGGCGGATGTCCATTAAGCTGGAAATGCTCTGCCGGCTTTTGCCCACAGCCACGCTCTGGAACAGCTCGCCGATCTGGTAGAAGATGATAACGGCACAGCCCTCCACGTAGTCGCCCAGTGCAAATGCACCCACAGTGGCAACGGCCATCAGGAAGCACTCGTCAAAGGGCTGACGGTTCTTGATGCCAAGCAGTGCCTTGCGCAGCACGTCCCAGCCGACCACCAGATACGGGATGCAGTATAGTACCAGCTCCACCGGCGTGGGGAACTGGGGCAAAAGCTTGAGGATGAGCACCAAAATCAGCGCAATGATGATGCGCTGCAGGTTCTTTTTCTGCTTTTTGTTCATACAAAACGCTCCTTTTTGCGGGATCCATGGGCCGCATCACGCTGCGGCGGGCGGGGATTTCAACAACTTTTCCCCATAAAAATGGATATTCCACGGTTTTACCCGTGTTTTCCACACAGTTTTTCAGTCGTAAAAGCGCTTTTCCACGTTTGTTTTACGTCTTTTCCGCAAACGGTGTTGAAAACTGAGTGGAAACTGTTGAAAACTGTCTGATTTTTCAACAGAAAAAGTTATTGCACAACACAATCGCACACAAAGTAAAAAGCATCTGCACATTCGTTTGAGCTCTCAGAAAATCTACGAATTCTTGCTGCAGATGCTTTTTTCTTTAGCGGGCTCGCCCTCTCAGTCAAATCCTTTGGATTTGCCAGCTCTCCCAAAGGGAGAGGTGTCACCGCAGGTGACGGAGAGGGCGAGGCTGTTGATCGTGTGCAGCAACCTGCCGCGCATCAGATGTCAAAGATCTCGCAGTCGTCCTCCACCTTCTTGCAGGCGGCCAGAACGTTCACCATGGTGTCGTGGGGGTCTGCACCTTCAGAGAACTCCACCTTCATCTTCTGGGTCATAAAGCTGACGGTAGCATTTGCCACGCCTGCAACGGTGTTGGCAGCGTCTTCCATCTTCTGAGCGCAGTTTGCGCAGTCCACTTCGATCTTGTAGCTCTTCTTCATAAGTAATACCAGCCTTTCGTTATTCTTCGATATGATCCATCCCCATGGAGAGGATGCTGCGCACATGGTCATCGTCCAGTGCGTAGTAAACGGTTTTGCCCTCGCGCCGGAACCGCACGAGCTTGGAATCCTTGAGCACCCGCAGCTGATGGCTCACCGCCGACTGGCTCAGCTGCACGGCGTTTGCAATGTCCTGCACGCACAGCTCGTTGTCGTGCAGTGCATACAGGATCTTGATGCGGGTGGAGTCGCCGAACACCCGGAACAGGTCGGCCAACTCGTACAGCACCTCGTCGTCCGGCATATCCAAGGCTTCCGGCTGCGGCGCGGGCATTGCTTCCTTTATTTCCGCCATGTTGACATCTCCCTTCGCTGTGGATTCACATGAACGCTTGTTCATGTGTTCATAGTAGCACACGGAATGCTCCTTGTCAAGGCTTTTTTAAAGATTTTCAGCGTCTGCTCTAAATTGATGAAATTTGCCTTAAAACGCAGAAAATTTGCGTTTTTGAATCGCAATAAGGATGCGGATTGGAGGGAAGGCGAAAACAAAAAAGAGGTCGCCGCATGGTCAGTGTCCTCGCCCTCTCCGTCACCTTCGGTGCCACCTCTCCCAAAGAGAGAGGACTTGACAGCCCGTTTGCGCAAAAAGAAAAAGAGAAATTCACAAAAAAGTGCAAAATAGGGTGCGTTCTGGTGCAAAATGTGGTATCTTATAAAGGTGTTCAAAAATAAAATGCGCCATACGGCGCGCAAAAGGAGAGGAAAGTATATGACATTGGAAACCGGTATCCGCGGGGAACAGAGCGTGCTCGTCACCGCAGCCAACACCGCAAAGACCATGGGCAGCGGCACGCTGGAGGTGTTTGCCACCCCGGCACTGGTGGCGCTGGCGGAAAAGACCTGCTGGATGAGCGTGGCCGACGCACTGGGCGAAGGCAATGGCTCGGTGGGCACCAAGCTCGAGCTGGAGCACACCGCCCCCACCCCTGTGGGCATGACCGTGACCTGCGAGAGCGAGCTGGTGGCTGTGGAAGGCCGCAAGCTCACCTTCAAGGTGGCCCTGCACGACGAAAAAGGCCCTGTAGGCGGCGGCATCCACGAACGTTTTGTCATCAACAACGCCAAGTTCGCAGCCAAGGCGGAGGCAAAGAAGGGGTAAAACTCCTTCCGTCATCGCTGCGCGATGCCACCGTTCCCCTTTTTGTCGCTTACACGACATCTTCCCCCGGCCGGGGGAAGTCTTTCTCAATGAGGGAGGCTTTGGCAGTACGGTAAAGTTCCCGGTTTTGCCAAAGGCTCTCTCCTTGGGAGAGCTGGCACCGAAGGTGACTGAGAGGGCGAGGACGCTGACCGAAGAAAACTATTCTTCATCCGTCTGCTCTGTTTGCTCCAATCGGATCGGCGGCGGGTCAGCTTCCAGCAAGTGCTGCTCAGCACGCTTCTGCGCGTCCTGCAAAAGCTGTGCGGCCTGCACGCTGGCCCGGAACAGCTCAAAATACATCGCTTTATAATCCGGCGCGGCGCACACCTCCCTTTGCATTCGATGGGGATAGTTTTTCCTGCGCAAAGAGGGGTATGCATCTCTGGAAATTTGAAAAAAGAGGAATCCGTTATGAAAAACAAGAACCTTTCATGGTTCGCAGCTCTGCTGGTGTTTGCCCTGCTGCTGTGGTGCACAGCGGCAACGCCCGGCAAGATCGCGGACCCGTCCACCTATACCTGTGCGGTGTACAGCACCATCTTTTCGCTGCTGCCGCCGGTGATCGCCATTGTGCTGGCGCTGAACACCAAGGAGGTGTACACCTCCCTGCTGGTGGGCATCGCATCCGGTGCACTGCTATATGCCAACGGCAATCTGGAGCTGGCCATCAACACCCTGTTCTTCAATGAGGACGGCGGCATGGTGGCCAAGCTTTCGGATAGCAGCAACGTGGGCATTTTGGTGTTCCTTGTCATGCTGGGCATCCTTGTGGCCCTGATGAACAAGGCCGGCGGCTCTGCCGCCTTTGGCCGCTGGGCCTCCACCCACATCCACTCCCGGGCCGGTGCGCAGTTTGCCACCCTGCTGCTGGGCGTGATGATCTTTGTGGACGACTACTTCAATTGCCTGACCGTGGGCTCTGTCATGCGCCCCGTCACCGACCGGCAGAAGGTGTCCCGCGCAAAGCTGGCCTACCTGATCGATGCCACCGCAGCACCCGTGTGCATCATTGCGCCGGTGTCCAGCTGGGCAGCTGCGGTCACTTCCAGCGTGCCGGAAGGCTCCGGCATCAACGGCTTTACCATGTTCCTGCGCACCATTCCTTATAACTACTATGCCCTGCTCACCATCGTGATGAGCCTGTTCCTCATCTTCACCGGCACGGACTTTGGCTCCATGAAGCTCAACGAGGACAACGCCAAAAACGGCGACCTGTTTACCACCGCCGACCGTCCCTACGGCAACGATGTGGACGATGGCACTGATACCTGCGGCCATGTTGCAGATCTGCTCGCCCCGGTGCTGGTGCTGATCGTGGCCTGCATCTTCGGCATGATCTACACCGGCGGCTTCTTTGAGGGCGTGGACTTCGTTACCGCCTTTGCGGACTGCAACGCTTCTGCAGGTCTGGTGCTGGGCAGCAGCATTGCCCTGCTGTTCACCTTTGTGTTCTACCGCGTGCGCAATGTGATGACCTTTCAGGACTTTGCCGCCTGCATTCCCGAGGGCTTCAAGGCCATGGTCAGCCCCATGCTGATCCTCTCCCTCGCATGGACCCTGTCCGGCATGACCGGCCTGCTGGGCGCAAAATATTACGTTGCCAACCTGCTGAGTGGCTCTGCTGCAGCGCTGCAGTACATGCTGCCGGTCATCATCTTCCTTGTGGCAGTGTTCCTTGCCTTTGCCACCGGCACGAGCTGGGGCACCTTCTCCATCCTCATCCCCATCGTGTGCCATGCCTTCCCGGAGGGCGAGATGCTGGTCATTTCCATTGCGGCCTGCCTGTCCGGTGCCGTCTGCGGCGACCACTGCTCCCCCATCTCGGACACCACCATCATGGCATCCGCCGGTGCCCACTGCAGCCATGTGAACCATGTGTCCACCCAGCTGCCCTACGCCATTACGGCGGCTTCCTGCGCGGCAGTGTGCTATGTGATTACGGGCATTGCACAGGCTTTCCTTGGCGCAAACGGCAGCCTGTTCACCTCGCTGATCCTGCTGGCCGTTGCCATTGCCGTAGAGCTGGTGGTGCTCAGCGTGATCCGTGTGCGCACGAACAAAAAGGCGGCAGAATAAATTCCTGCCAAAAATTCAGCTGTTTCGCTTTGCGCCGCGGCCAAAACGTGGTATTTTTAAATAAAATGAACTATCGGAGGCACACGACCTATGCTGGAACAGGCATTTCAGGACGTATACACCAAATTCAAGCTGCATTTCTACCAGAACATTTTTCAGCGTTTTGCCACCCGGGAAGCCACGCTGACCACGGTGGAGTCCTTCTGCATGGAGGGCATCATGGCCATGGGCGAACCCACCATTGCGGAGTTTTCCCGCATGATGCAGATCTCCACCCCCAACGCGGCGTATAAGATCGGCAGTCTGGTGAAGAAGGGCTATGTGGAAAAGATCCAGTCCACCACCGACCGGCGCGAGTATCACCTGCGCCCCACCCAGAAGTATATCGATTACTACAACATCAGCTATTCCTACCTGCACACTGTGGTGGAGCGCGCAAGAGAGCGCTTCTCCCCCGAGGACTGTGCAAAGCTGGAGGAGATGCTTACCATTGTGAGCACCGAGCTGATGCCCGAGTTGGATATGCTCAAGAAGGACGAAAAGGCAGAATAAGCAACAAAAGAACTCCCGGACATCCGTCCGGGAGTTCTTTTGTTTCCCCTTACTTCTGCTCTTTATCTACTACCTGGATCTTGCCCTTCTTCCACAGCACATAGGAGGTAAGGATGCCGATGGGCAGCATCACGATGATGAAGATGCCCACAAGGCCGCCCAGCACGGAGCCGTAGCCTGCAAGGCGTGCGGCGAGGGAGAGCACTGTCATGATGATGAGCACCGGCAGCACGCCCTTGATGCCACCCTTGACCACCTTGCTGCCGCTGGCAGAGCTGGCGAACAGACCCAGAGCCATGGAGCCGAACAGGGCCGGCAGCAGCGGGCTCTGGATGATGTCCTTCATGGTTGCCATAAAATGTCCTCCCACTAAATACAGAATGAACGAAAAAAGGCGGGTGTTTTCAGCCCGCCGTCCTTGCGATACGGACAGGATACCGGAAAAGACGGCATCTGTCAAATGAGTATGACGAAAGCGCAACCGGCATTTTAGGGATATTTCAGGAACAGGATCCTGCAAAGAACCTTTACTGCATTAAAATAATAAAGCACTGACCGCGAGCCACTTTGTATCCGTTAAAAATTGCATAAAATTTAAAGAAAAAAACTGTCGTTCTGCCAAAAGCAGTGGGGATACACCTTTGCAAAAGCCGTGAGACCTGTTATAATACAGACATATTCATATCGAGAGAATAGGTTTATCGGCGGCAATGAGGCCAAAGAGGAAACCGGCATCGTATTTTGAGGGAAAGACCAATGGAACATGTAACCGAACAACAATTGACAAGGCGGCAGAGCACCGTATGGCGGGCATTGCGCGCCGCCGCACCGCAGACCATCCCGGTGCTGGCGGGCTATTTTGTGCTGGGGATGGGCTATGGCATTTATGTGCAGTCGCTGGGCCTGCCGGTGTGGATGCCCATGCTCATGGGCACGGTGGTCTACGGCGGTTCGCTGGAATTTGTGCTGGCAAGCCTGCTGCTGAGCGCGTTCTCACCCCTTTCGGCCTTTTTGATGGCGCTGATGATCCAGGCGCGGCATTTGTTCTACGGCCTTGCCATGCTGGAGCGCTACAAGGGCTACGGCCTGCGCAGCTTTTATATGATCTTTGCCATGAGCGATGAGACCTTTTCCATCACCTGTTCGGCCGAGCCGCCGGAAGGGGTGGACAGGGGCTGGTTCATGTTCTTCATCACCCTGCTGGATCAGTGCTACTGGGTGGCCAGTGCCGGTCTTGGCGCGGTGGTGGGCTCGGTGCTGCCCTTCAGCACCGAGGGTGTGGACTTTGTGATGACCGCCATGTTCACGGTGATCTTTCTCAACCAGTGGGAAAAGGACCGGCAGCACTACAGCGCCCTGATCGGCCTTGCCGCCCCATTGGCGTGTCTGGTGTTTTTTGGATCCGGCAGCTTTTTGCTGCCCTCCATGGGATGCATCCTGATCCTGCTGCTGGCCCTGCGTAAACCGATCGAAAAGGCCGAAGGCACTGAAGCAGAAAAAAGCGGCGAGGAGGTGGGCGCATGACCGCAGTCCAGATGGGCCTGACCATTGCAGTGTGCACCGCCGCCACCATGCTCACCCGCTTTCTGCCCTTTGTGGTGTTCTCTTCCAAGGATCAGCAGCCGCCGGAGGTGGTGCGGTATCTGGGCCGGGTGCTGCCTGCCGCCATCTTTGGTATGCTGATCGTCTACTGCCTGAAAAGCGTCACCCCCTTTGCGGGCAGCCGCGGCATTCCGGAGGCCATCGCCCTGCTGGTGACGGTGGGCCTGCACAAGTGGAAGCATGAGACCCTGCTCAGTGTCGCGGGCGGTACGCTGTGCTATGTGCTGCTGGTGCAGCTGGTGTTCTGAAAGAAAAAAGGACACGGCATTGCCGTGTCCTTTTTGCATAGCTGATTTAATGGTAGAAGGTGTCAAAGTTCACCTGACGGTAGAAGCGCTGCTGCAGCTGGTCAAAGCTTTCGCAGTTCTGCGCCAGCAGCCACATACTTTTGGTCACTACGGCCTCGATGGTCATATCGTGGGCTTCCAGAAAGCGGAAGCGGTTCTTCACCCGCTTGCCCACCTCGTAAACGCCCACGTCGCTGCCCTCGTAGGTGACCTGCGTGGTCATGATGAGCACCTTATGGGTGGTCTCGTAGTTGCCCAGGCCTTCGGCAAAGGCATCCATCAGCTGCTGCGGAATGCCGCCCACGCCGAAGCTTTCCACGATAACGCAGTCGTACAGGCGGAAGATCTCCGGGATGAGCGCCGGGGACATGCCCGGGGTCAGCTTGAGCAGGAACACCTTCGGGTCCAGCACACGGCTGAACTCCACCGGGCCGGTGGGCCATGGCGAGGGGATGTACCGCACCAGCCGGTCACCCTGCACCAGCGCCAGCTCCGGGAAGTTGACTGAGGCAAAGGCGTCGTAGCTGATGGTCTTGTTCTTCTTGGCACGAGTGCCCGCAATGACGTGCCCGCCAAACACCACCATTACGCCCCGGCTGCCCGGGTCGATGGCGCAGACCACGCTGTCCCGCAGGTTTTTCTTGGCATCCGTGATCTCGTTGGAGATGGGCTGCTGTGCGCCGGTGAGGATGATGGGCTTGTCCGCGTTCTGAATCAGGTAGGAGAGCGCCGCCGCAGAGTACGCCAGCGTATCCGTGCCGTGGCAGATGATAAAGCCGTCGTACAAAGCGTAGTTTTCCTGAATGGCGCGTGCCATCATCAGCCAGTGCTCCTGCCCAAGGTCGGTGCTGTCAATGCTGCACAGCGCCAGCGTTTTCGGGCAGCACAGTTCTTTCAATTCCGGCAGATGGGCAAGCAGCTCCTCGCTGGTAAGCACGGGTTTTAACCCCTGCTGGGTGCGTACGCTGGCAATGGTGCCGCCGGTGGTAATGAAAAGGATACGTTGCTTGGTCATAAAATAAGCCTCCGTGGCAGAAAATTCAGATGACTGAAACAGTATAACATACTCTTTTCCGCTTGAAAAGCGGCCAGCCGCCGCAAAGCGCAATTTTTGCGACCCGGTCACGGAAATTTTTCAAAAAAAGGTGTATACTGTAGAAAAATGCATCCGAAGGAGGGTTTTCCCATGCCCAGCATCATCATTATAGGTTCCGGCCCGGCGGGCGTATCCGCCGCGCTGTACGCTGTCCGCGCCGGTGTGGATACCACGGTGCTCACCAAAGGCCCCGGTGCGCTGGACCGCGCCGAAAAAATTGAAAACTATTACGGCTTTGCCGAGCCGGTCTCTGGTGCGGAACTGGAACGCCGCAGCATCGAGAATGCAAAGCGCCTTGGTGTGAGATTCGTCACAGCCGAAGCCGTGGGCCTGACCTATACGGATAAACTCACCGTAGAAACAGTGGATAAAAATTACCCGGCGGACGCTGTGATCCTTGCCACGGGTGCATCCCGGGCGGTGCCGCGCATCCCGGGCCTTGCCGGGCTGGAGGGGCACGGCGTGAGCTATTGTGCCGCCTGCGACGCCTTTTTCTACCGTGGAAAGGACGTAGCGGTGCTGGGCAGCGGCGAGTACGCCCTGCACGAGGTGCAGGCTCTGCTGCCGGTGGCAAAAAGCGTTGCCCTGCTGACCAACGGCGCACCGCTGACGGCGGACTTCCCGCCAGAGGTCACAGTCTATCCGCAGGCGGTGGAGGCTGTTCTGGGCGAAACCGTTGTCACCGGCGTGCAGCTGTCAGGCGGTGTGCAGCTGCCTGTCAGCGGTGTATTTGTGGCACTGGGCGTGGCGGGCAGCACCGCACTGGCTAGGAAGATCGGCGCAGAGGTGGACGGGAACCGCATCGTGGTGGACGAAAAAATGCAGACCACCGTGCCCGGCCTGTATGCGGCGGGCGACTGCACCGGCGGCCTTCTGCAGGTGGCAAAGGCCGTGTATGAGGGCGCGCAGGCGGGCACTGAAGCCGCCAAGGCCCTGCGGAAAGGATGAAAAGCAATGTCGGAAACAACAAAGGAACACCGCGATTGTCTGGCCAAAGGTTTTCCCTTCTGGAACGACCTGACACCCGACGAACAGGACATGCTCTGCCGCTACACCCGGCCGGTGCACTACGCAAAGGGGGCAAGGGTGCACAGCCCGCTGGAAAGCTGCGTGGGCATCCTGCTGCTGCGCTCGGGCCAGCTGCGGGCCTACCTGCTCTCGGAGGACGGGCGGGACGTGACGCTCTACCGCCTGTTCGGCGGGGAGGTGTGCATCCTGTCGGCCTCCTGCGTGATGGACTCGGTGAACATCGACCTGTATATTGATGCCGAAGAGGACACCGAGGCCTACTGCATCAGCGCGGGCGTTTTCCGCAGGCTGATGCAGCAGAACGTGCATGTGCGCTGCTACGCCTATCAGATGACGGCGGAGCGCTTTTCCGACAGTATGTGGACCATGCAGCAGGTGCTGTTCATGAGCGCAGACCGCAGGCTTGCCATTTTTCTTACCGATGAGCTGGCCAAGACCGGCGGCGACGAGGTACGCATGACCCACGACCAGATGGCAAAATACATGGGGTCTGCCCGCGAGGTGGTGAGCCGGATGCTGAAATACTTTGCGCAGGAGGGCTGGGTGCGGCTGTTCCGGGGCGGCGTGCAGGTGCTGGACAGGAAAAAGCTGCAGCAGCTGGCAAGAGGACAATAACAAAAAAGGGACGATGTGAACATCACATCGTCCCTTTTTGGGTCATAGGTTATCCTTTGCAGCCCTGTTCTTCCCAGTCGCCGAAGTCACTGGCTTCGGCGATCTTGGTGGGATCGAATTTTCCGCTCTCGTCTTTGGGAGCAACGGCGGGGCCTGCTTCCACAGGGTTCTGGTTGGGAGCTTCCGGGTCGAACACCGGCTTCTCGCCGCCCTCTGCGGGTGCCGCCGGGGCAGAGGCTTCTTCGGCGGGCTGGGCAGCAGCTGCCGCTTCTTCGGCAGGAGCTTCCGGCGCAGCTTCTTCTGCAGCCTTTTCGTTGGCAGCATCGGAGGCTTTGGTTTCCGCTTCGGCGTAGGCTTCGGCAGTCTTGGCGGCTTCCTCAGCGTTCTGCTCGGCGTCCTCCGGGAACTCTACTTCCTCCACATGGAGCGGGTCTTTCTGGTTCAGGATCTTGTCCAGTGCCACAATGGCAGCACCGGTAACGGCCACAGCAGCGGCCGTGCCAAGGATACGAAACAGTGTTTTCATGCCGGGACCTCCTTGAAAGATCAGATCAAGAGAATGTTACCACATCGTTCAGCGGCTTTTCGGCAGGCTCCACCGAAATGGCGGTCAGCACCGGGCCTTTGCCGCGGTAGATGTTATGGAACTTGTAGCCTACCTTTGCGGTCACCCGCACCCATGCGCGCTGCTCCAGCGCCTTGTAGCCATCGTAGCTGCAGGGGAAGCCAACGAACTGGATGTCCTGCACGCAGCAGGTCATGGCGAAACGGCCCGGCACGAAGCTGTTCTTGCCGGCACGGTTGGTCTGGCACACCTGTGCAAGGAATTTGACCGTTTTGCCGGTATACTTCTGGGGCTCGTCCTGACAGTCCATGTACCAGATGCCGAAATCGTCATCCGGAATGTCGATGATGTCCGCGTTGATGTCAAAGGGCAGCGGATCAGGGATATCGTCGTAGGCCACGCTGCCGTCGGCAAACTCGTAGGCGATATCGCACTTGCGGGAAGCCTGACGCACCAGCTTGTGCAGCTCCTGACGGGCGGCATCGTTGTTCACGGCCTCAGCGCGGTTGAACACGATCAGCTCACTGCGGGCGATCTTGTCCAGCAGCAGGCTGCGCATGGAGTTGTCGCGGGCGTAGGTCAGGGCGGTGGTGCCGTCAGCGGTGGCGATGCACTGGTACACGATCCAGCTCTCGGGCAGAGCCTCGGCCAGATCCTGCAGCAGCCACATGCCGTTGTACTCAATGACCACACGGCCTGCACCGGATTCCTTTTCCAGCTTGAGCAGATTCTGCGGGTTCAGCTCGGCCTTGTCCTCCAGCACCTTGACGGTCACGCCGGGAAAGGCGAACTTTTTGGGATTATACTCTTCTTCGCCCTCTTCGCAGATCAGCAGCAGGGTCTTGTCGCCGGAGTCGAAGTTGGGGTCTTCAAAGGTCTCCTGAATGAATTTGGTCTTGCCGCTTTCCAGAAAGCCCACAAACAGGTAGACCGGAATTTCTTTTGCCATAGGAATGGTTTCTCCTTAAAAAATCATTATCCAATCAGGCTCCCTCTCTGAGGGAGCTGGCAAACCCGTTAGGGTTTGACTGAAGGAGTTCAGCAGCCGAACAGCTCTGCAATGGCCTTTTCGTTCAGCTTGGAGCCGATCACGACCAGCTTGCCGCCCACATCTGCACCGCGGGCACGCACTTCCCATTCGCCGGGCACATAGTCGAACTCCAGCCAGCCGTCTGCGCCGCCGTTCACGATGCCCTTGCTGCGCAGGATCATGCCGTAATTGCCGGTATCCAGCTCGGTGAGGGCGTGCTCCACTTCTGCCTTGGTGAACTTGCGGGCCGTCTCAACGCCCCAGCTGGTGAATACCTCGTCGGCATCGTGGTCATGATGATGGTGGTGATGGCCGCAGCAGCAGTGGCCGTCATGGTCGTGATGATGCTCGTGCTCGTCCTCATCATCGTCATCATCGTGGTCGTGATGGTGGCCGCAGCAGCAATGGTCGTGGTCGTCATGATCGTGGTGATGATGGTGCTCGTGCTCATCGTGGTCATCATCTTCATCGTGATCGTGGTGATGCTCGTGCTCGTCCTCGTCGTCATCATCGTGGTCGTGATGATGGCCGCAGCTGCACACACCGTTCTCGTCATCGTGGTGATGATGGTGGTGATGCTCTTCTTCCTCGTCCTCGTGGGAGTGCTCCTCATTGGCCTTTGCAGCCATGGCGATCAGCTCTGCCTTGAAGTCGTCCTTGGTGGACATGGCCTTCAGGATCTGCTCACCGGTCAGCTCGTCCCATGCGGTGGTCACGATGGTAGCGGTGGGGTTCTTCTCGCGCAGCATGGCGACCGCAGCGGCGATCTTCTCTTCGCTGGCGGTCTGGGTGCGGCTGAGCAGGATGCAGCTTGCGTGGCTGATCTGGTCATCGTAGAACTCGCCGAAGTTCTTCATATACATCTTGACTTTGTTCACATCGGCCACGGTGACAAAGCTGTTCAGCTGCACATCCAGATGCTCAGCCACGCCTTCCACAGCGCGGGTCACATCGGAGAGCTTGCCCACGCCGGAGGGCTCGATGACGATGCGGTCGGGGTGGTACTGCTCCACCACCTGCTGCAGGGCGGTGCGGAAGTCGCCCACCAGAGAGCAGCAGATGCAGCCGGCGTTCAGCTCGTTGATCTGGATGCCGCTTTCCTTCAGAAAGCCGCCGTCAATGCCGATCTCGCCGAACTCGTTCTCGATCAGCACTACCTGCTGGCCGGCAAAGGCCTCTTTGATGAGCTTTTTGATCAGGGTAGTTTTACCGGCACCAAGGAAGCCGGAGAAAATATCGATTTTGGTCATGATTCAATTGCCTCTTTCTTCGAATAGCACACAGAGCCGCAGAGTGCTGGCTCAAAAAACTTACACTCCTATTATAACAAGGCTGTCAATGGGAAAACGGCCTTTTTCAAGAAAAAATTGTAACTTTTTTTGCAAATTGGCGGCATTTTGAGGGAGAACGAACTCCCTCAGTCAAAACCTGACGGTTTTGCTGAGAGGACGCCAACCCTCTCAGGCTCACTGCGTTCGCCAGCCGTTCCCCTTTCTGGCTTCGCCATCTTCCCCCGGCCGGGGGAAGTCGTTCCACTCAGGGGGAGCTTTTTGTTTTCTGAAGGTCGGCACGAATAAAGCTCCCCCTTTCGGGGGAGCTGGCAAAGCCGCAAGGCTTTGACTGAGAGGGTCCAGCCAGCGAGGATGCTCTCCGGCAGCGGAGGTCATTCCAAACCGTCCCGCCCCTGCATTGCAATCTTTTTCCCGGAATGATACAATAAGGCCAAACAGAAATGCACCGCTGCCGGGCTTTCCGGTGAGAGAAAAGGAAGCAAATCATATGAGCATGAATACCGTTCCAGAGCGCCTTGCCGCTCTGCGTGCCGCCATGGCTGCAAACGGCGTGGCCGTTTATCTGATCCCTGTGGGTGATCCCCACGCCAGCGAATACCTGCCCTGCCATTACACCAGCCTGACCTGGTTCTCCGGGTTCCACGGTGAGAACTCCAACTTCGTGGTCACCCGCACCGAGAGCGCCCTGTGGGCCGACGGCCGTTATTTTGTGCAGGCCGAGAAGGAAATTGCGGGTACCGAGATCAAGCTGCAGCGCATGGGGGAACCCGGCGTGCCCACCGTGGAGGAATACTGCGCAAATGCCCTGAATGAGGGCGAAGCACTGGGCCTGTGCGGCCTGACCGCCAGCACGGCCCTCGTGAACGACCTGAAAAAGGCACTGGAAAAGAAGGGCGCTTCCATCAAGACCCTGAACCTTGAGGACGAGCTGTGGACGGAGGGCCGCCCTGCCCTGCCGGATACCCCAGCGTGGATCCTGCCGAAGGAATATGCGGGCTTCTCCCCGGCGGAAAAGCTGGATCAGCTGCGCAGCAAGCTCAAGGAGCTGGGCTGCACCGCTCAGTTTGTGGGCAAGCTGGATAATCTGGCATGGCTTTTGAACCTGCGCGCCATGGACATTGAGTGCACTCCCTATGCCATGGCCTACTGCTATGTGACCCCCAGCCGCGCGGTACTCTTCATCAACACGGCCCGCGTCACCCCGGAGGCAAAGGCAGAGCTGGAAGCCAACGGCATCACGCTGGCGGAGTACGACGATGTGCTGAAGTTCCTCGCTGCTGAGACGGAACCCCAGACCGTGCTGGCCGAGTGCTCCACGGTGAACTACGCCGTGTATCAGGTGCTGGAGCAGAACCCTGCCCTCACCGTGAAGGACGGCACCGACCCGCTGCTGATGATGAAGGGCGTGAAGAACGAAACGGAGCTTGCCCACACAAAGCAGGCCCATATCCGGGACGCTGTGGCCATGGTGCGGTTCCAGATCGAGCTGGAAAGCCGCCTTGCTGCCGGTGAGATCCTGACCGAGCTGACGGTGGATGAAATTCTGCACAAGTACCGCAGTGCGGACGATAAATTCCTTGTGGAAAGCTTTGGCACCATTGCGGCCTACGGCGGCAACGCAGCCATGATGCACTACCACGCCACCCCGGAAGATCACGCTGTGCTGGAAAAGAAGGGCTTTCTGCTGGTGGACAGCGGTGCCACCTACATGGACGGCACCACCGACATCACCCGCACCTACCCGCTTGGCCCGCTGACCGAGGACGAAAAGCGCTTCTACACATGGACTCTGCAGAGCCACATCGACCTTGCCAAGGCCGTCTGGCTGGATTACTGCGAGTGTAAGATGATCGACACCATTGCCCGGGAACCGCTGTGGCGGCACCTCATCAACTACCGCTGCGGCACCGGTCACAGCGTCAGCTTTGTGGGCAACGTGCACGAAGGCCCCCATGCCCTGAACAGCCGCAACACCACCCGGATGCGTCCCGGCATGGTGGTCACCGACGAGCCGGGCGTTTACGAGACCGATCTGGTGGGCATCCGCATCGAGAACGAGCTGGTGTGCGTGCACAAGGCAGATAACCAGTACGGTACCTTCCTTGGTTTTGAACCGCTGATGTTCGTGCCCATTGCCACCTCTCCCATCCTGCCCGGTGTGCTGGATAAGGACGAGATCGCATGGCTGAACGATTACCACCGTCAGGTGTTTGCAAAGCTGGCACCGCACCTGAACGACGAAGAGCGCAGCTGGCTGGCGGAGAAGTGTGCCGCCATCGGCTGCTGAGAAAGCGCAAAAAACACCCGGAGCCGTGCAGGAGCCAGAGCGGCTCTCGGCGGCAGCCGGGTGCTTTTTATAGGGTCACAGCTTGCAGCAGTGCGTCTGTGGGGTGTCCAGCGGCGGAAGAGTGAACTCGTTTTCGCCAAAGGGCGAACGCAGGATGGCCGCCCGCGTTTCCGGGTAGATGCCAAGTTCGGTGTAGATGTCCCGGTACAGGAGCATCACCCGCCGCCGCAGCGAAAGGATGTCGGCGGTGGTCACTCTGGAGTGGGAGACGCTCTGGCCGTTCTGCAGGTAGTAATAGCCGATGTCCGGGATGGAAACGGCAGTGTGCACGAAACGCAGATATTCGGTGTTGAACAGCTGATCCTCCGCAAACAATTCTTTGCGGAAATGGAGACTGTGCTTCCGCAGGAGGTCACGGCGGTAGAGCTTGTTGCAGGGACTGCCATAGTAGAAGGTGTTCGGTTTCTGGATCAGATGCTTTGCGTACTCCTGTCCGGTGTACACCCCGGCAGGCAGATAGCCATAGGCCCGGGTGCGGGGCGGATTGCGCTGGAGCACATGCTGCAGCGCCTTTTCCCATGGGCGGATGTGCTCCACATAGTTTTCCGGGTACACCATCCAGAAGGGCGCGATCACAAGATCGGCGGTGTGGGCCTCGGCGGCGGAGACCAGCTTTTCCGTAAAATCGGGGGCCAGCCAGTCGTCGCTGTCCACAAACTGGATGTATTTGCCGTGGGCCAGCGCAATGCCCTGATTGCGGGTATCCGCTGCGCCGGTGTTGGTTTTATCCACCAGTGCAATGCGGTGGTCGCTGGCGGCAAGGGCGCGGCAGACGGCAAGGGTGTCGTCGGTGGAGCCATCGTTCAGCAGCAGGATCTCAATGCTTTTATAAGTCTGGGCGCAAATGCTTTTGACACAGCGGGCAATGCACCCGGCAGTGTTGTACATGGGCACGATGATGCTTACAAGGGGAAATTCCATAGGTTCTCCTTTTCTCAGATGCGGCTGTGGGTGCGGGCAAATGCGTCGGAAAGCTTCTGCACCGGGCCGTTGGGCAGAGGGCTTTCAAACAGGCTCAGATAGATGCCGTGCAGCCGCAGGCGGAATTTATCGTACACGCCCAGCTGGATGCACAGTTCCTTGTAGGTGTGGTACATCCGGCTGCGGTGGCGCAGCATGTCCGCCGCGCTCACCTGCGTATGGCATACGCTCTGCGGGTTCTGGATGTAGCAGTAGGCGGCTTCGTCGATGGCGGCAAACCGCTGTGCCACCTGCAGATACCGGGTGTTGAACAGCTGGTCCTCGGCGTATACCACATGCTCGAACCGGATGTGCGCCATCTGGATGAGATCCCGGCGGTAGAGCTTGTTCCAGAGCACGCCGTAGTAAAAGGCAGCGGCATTGCCGGTGAGCTGCCACAGGTAATCCACCTTGTTGTACACCCCGGCGGGCAGCAGGCTGTACTCCCGGGTGTCATAGCCGCCATCCTTGCGGGGCACCATCATCCGGTAGGGAGCCAGCACAAGGTCGGCATGGCTGCGCTGCATAGCAGCCACCAGGTTTGCGGTGCAGCCCGGCAGCAGGTGATCGTCGCTGTCCGCAAACTGGATGTATTCGCCGTGGGCAAGGGCAAGGCCGCAGCTGCGGGTGTCTGCTGCGCCGGTGTTGGGCTTGTCCACCACACGGATGCGGCTGTCGGCGGCAGCAAGCTTCCGGCAGACAGCAAGGGTGTCGTCGGTGGAGCCGTCGTTCAGCAGAAGGATCTCAAGCTCCGGGTAGCTCTGGGATGTGATGCTCTCCACACAGCGGGAGATGAAGCCCGCCGCGTTATAGGCGGGCACAATAACGCTGACAAGCGGCTGCGGCATGGCGGGTCCCTCCGTTTTTTCTTTTTTCGATGCAGCAAAGTTTTATTTATCATACTCCAGCCCTGCGCAAAAATCAAGGCGGGCGGCTGGCGGAAAGGAGAATGTGAGATGGTATTTCACATTGCGGTATGCAGCCCGGACGCGGCCTTGCGCAGCGGGCTGGAACGCCAGTGCATGGAATATTTTGCCCGGCGGCAGGATGCGTGCATCGTGCAGCAGCTGCCGGATGCAGATGCGCTGCTGCGCCGGGACACCGAGGGAGAACGGTTTGACCTGTATCTCATCGAGCTGGGCGCTGTAGCGGCCCCGGCAGGGCTTTCGGCGGCTGCGGAGCTGCGCCGCCGGGGCCGCAGGGCTCCGCTGGCCTTTGCGGCCCGCACACCGGCCCACGCCTACAGTGCTTTCCGGGTGGATGCCATGCAGTATCTGCTTCTGCCGGTGCACCAGCAGGAGCTTTCGGCCCTGCTTGCCCGCGCCACAGAGCCGGAGTACGGCCCGGCAATGACCGTTGTCACCGCCGAAGGCCTGCGGGCGCTGGCCTATGCGCAGATCGAATATCTGGAGTGCACCCACCATGTGGTGCACTTCCATCTGCTCAGCGGCGAGGATGTGGTGTCCCTTTCGCTGCGGGTGTCCTTTGCCGAGGTAGCAAAGCCGCTGCTGGAAGACGGGCGTTTTTTGCAGCCGCACCGCTCCTATGTGGTCAATCTGGCGGCGGCACAGCTGCTGACGGCGGGCGAGCTGCAGATGTGCAGCGGTGCGCGCATCCCCATCCCGCGCGGACGGGAGGGTGCAGTGCGCGAAGCCTTCCGCAGCTGGATCGACCGGTAAAAGGGCAAACAAAAAAGAGCCGCTTTCACGGCTCTTTTTTTCGTGCCCGGAGATCAGGCATCGGGTTCGGTTTTGTGTTTCTTTTCCTTGTCGGAAGCATCCAGAACACCAAAGCCCCAGTGGTTGGCCATGTCCATGATGATCTTCTGGGGAGAACCGGAGGGATAGGCGTTCTCGGAGAACGCGGTCAGGAATTTATACAGCTGCGGCTGCACTTGATCGTACAGGCCCAGCTTTGTGTACAGCTCCTTGTAATAGCGGAACACCTGCAGTTTGTTCTGCACGATGGAAGCCAGATTGATCTGGGTGTGGCAGATGCTCTGGGGGTTCTGCACATAGTGGTAGCCCGCTTTGGAAATGGATACGAAAACATTGGCGTACAAAATGTATTCCAGGTTGAAAACCAGGTCTTCGGCCCAGCGCACCTCGCTGGTGAACTGAAGATGATGGTCTGCCAGAATATCCCGGCGGTAGAGCTTGTTCCACAGCACGCTGTAGAAGAAGGATGCGGGCTTCTCCATCAGGCGCAGGGCAAAGGTATCGCGGTCGTAGATGCCCTCGGGCAGGAAGCCGTATTCACGGATATCATCAGGCTTTTTCTCGGTATCGATGCCAAGGTTTTCCTGCAGGTTTTCCAGTGCCTGCGTGGCCTTGGAAGAGTTGGCGGGAATCACCATCCAGTAAGGTGCAATGACCAGATCGGCGTTGTTCGCTTCGGCGGCAGTCACCAGCCGCTCGGTAAAATCAGGGTCGAGATAATCGTCGCTGTCCACAAACTGCACATACTTGCCCCTTGCAAGGGACATGCCGCAGTTGCGGGTCTCCGACACACCGGAATTGGATTTGTCCACCAGAACGATGCGGGGGTCCTTTTCACGGAATTGCTCACAGATGGAAAAGCTTTCGTCCCGGGACCCGTCGTTGACCAGAATGACCTCGATATCCTTCCATGTCTGGGCACAAATGCTCTCCAGACAGCGGGCAACACTATTCTGCACGTTGTACACAGGCACGATAATGCTGACGAGTGGGTTGTTCATGACGGAAGGTCTCCTCTTTACGGATATTATACCTTTATATTGAAAATCACAGAGTGTATTCTCACAAATGAGGACACTTCCCCCTTGGGGCAGTCCTATTTATAATATCATACTCTTCTTGCAAACAAAATGCAAGAGCAAAGAAGGATCAGATAAAGAAAAGAACCGCACGCTGCGGCCCTTTTTTATTACACACGTGTCCAGTCCAGCGCATCCCACCGGGGCACGAACTGGCTGCAGATGCGGCGCATCTCCGGCTCGTCGGCGGCAGAGGTGCGGTCTGCGATGCCAATGACGTAATACCCGGCCTTGTGGGCGGTGGCGGCGGCGTATACGGCATCCTCGCACACGGCGCAGGCGGCGGGATCTGCACCGCCCAGACGGCTCATGCACTCAAAGAACACCTCCGGGTGGCTTTTGTGCAGCACGCCCCGCGCTTCCACGATGAAGGAGAAATACTGCGCGATGCCCAGCCGGGTAAGCACGGTGCGGCACTGTTCGGCCCAGGTGTTGGAGCAGATGCACATGCGTGCGCCCTCGGCCTGCAGCTTTGCCAGCATCGTGCGCACGCCGGGTTTCAGCTCCACGGTCTCGTATAATTCGGCGATCACCTCGCGCATCACGGAAAAATAGCTTTCCTCGGTCAGCGGCAGGCCGTACTCCCGGATAAGATACTGTGCGCCCTCCTGCATTCCCATGTTCAGCAGTGTGGCGCGCAGATCCCCCCGCGGGGTGCGGCCATAGCGGCGCAGCAGTGCGTCGGGGGCACCCTCCCACACCACGGTCATACTGTCGGTCAGGGTGCCGTCCATATCAAAAATCCATTGCTTGCAGTGCATGAGAATGCCTCCTTTTGAAATCCTGACAAGTATACCATGTTTCTTTGCCGGGAGAAAGGCATCAATTTACAAAAAACGGAAGAAATTTCTCTGGAAATATGCTATAATCTGAACAAAACCGGAAACGATCAAAGGAGGCGGATGCAATGGATGATCGCAGAGCGCCGTGCAAAGCTCTGGTGCTGGCGGGCGGCGGAGCCAGGGGCAGCTATCAGGTGGGTGTGTGGCGCGCGCTGATGGAGCTGGACTGGCACCCGCAGATCATTACCGGCACCAGCGTTGGCAGCCTGAACGGTGCCATGTTCGTGCTGGACCAGTACGAGACGGCCCGCGATATGTGGCTGGCCATCCGCAGCAAGGATGTGATGGAGCTGCCGGAGGAGGATGCCGACCTTTCGGCCCTGCACCAGTTCCTGCGCAGCGTGGTGAAAGCCGGCGGCATGGATGTGACCCCGCTGGAAGAGATCGTGGAGCGGGTTCTGGACGAGGATGCCCTGCGCGCGGCTCCCATCCGCTTCGGCCTTGTCACGGTGGAGCAGCGGGGCTTAAAGCCCCGGGAGCTGACGCTGGACGAGATCCCGGCAGGAAAGGTCAAGGACTACCTGATGGCCTCCGCTGCCTGCTTCCCGGCGCTGCGTGCGCGGGAGATCGACGGGGTCAAGTTTCTGGATGGCGGCTACAGCGACAACATGCCCACCGGTCTTGCCAAACGCATGGGCGCGGATGAACTGGTGTGCGTCGATCTGGAAGGCGTGGGCATTACCCGCCCCAACCTCACCGGCCTGCCCACCGTGATGGTGCGCAGCTACTGGGAGCTGGGCGATATCCTGCACTTTGACCCCGACACCGCCCGCCGCAACATCGAGCTGGGCTACTATGATACCCGCCGCGCTATGGGATATCTGCGGGGGTGTGCCTATGCTGTCTCCTGTGATGCCCAGAGCTGCGCGGACGCTGCTGCGTTCCACGCAAAATTTGAGCGGGTGCAAAAGGCCGTGCGGGAGAAATACCCGGTCACCCTGACGGCGGATGCGGCCCTGCTGCTGGCCAAGATGAAGGATGCCGACCTTGCCCCGCTGGAAGCCGCCGCGGAAGATGCCGGTGTGGATCCGGCCCATTACTACACCACCCATACTTTGTGCGATGCATTCCTTGCAAAGTGCGATCAGGCACGGATGCAGAGCTTTGCACCGCTGTTTGAGGGCAGTGCCGATGCGGCGCGGGCCGCACTGGCCGCGCTGCTGCCCAATACCTTTTTGCAGGCGCTGGTCTGGCGCACCCTGACCACGCCGGAAGCCGAGCTTTTGCCGGAGGTGACCGAACATGAAAGTGTATAAAGGTTCCTGCGCTTCTCCCGGCCTTGTGCTGGGGCAGGTGAGCCGTCTGGAGCACCATGTGGAGACCACGACCGTGGGCCCCTTTAAACCGTCCCGGGAGCTGCAGCTGCTCACCGATGCCATCCGCACGGCGCAGGACGAGCTGGAATCCATGGCAGACCGTGCCGCACCCAGCGAGCAGGCCATCTTCCAGTTCCAGAGCATGATGCTGGACGACGAGGGCATGATGAACGAGGTGCGCTTCTGCATCAATGCAGGCATTGGTGCGGCAGCGGCCATGAATCAGGTGGGCCAGCGCTACGCCGACCAGCTGGCCAACATGAAGGACAACCCTTACATGCAGCTGCGCAGTGTGGATATCCTCGACGCAAGCCGCCGGGTCATCAACATCATCACCAACCGCCCCCGCATGTGGCTGGCGCTGGATCACCCGGTGATCCTTGCGGCAGAGCGGCTGATGCCCACCGACCTGTTCAGCGTGCCCTCCGGCATGATTTTAGGCATCATCACCGCCGAGGGCAGCGGCCAGAGCCACGCAGCCATCATTGCCCGGGCAATGAATATCCCGGGCATCGTGCAGGTGGGCCGGGATTTTCTGGACGACTGCGACGGCCGCACCGTGATTCTGGATGCCACCGGGGGCCAGTGCACGCTGGACCCGGACGCTGCCGCCCGCCAGCAGGCCGAGACCCGCATCTGCGAGCTGCAGCGGGAGAACAAAGAGATGGGGCAGCTGCATGCTCTGCCCAACAGGACAAAGGACGGCCAGCCCTTTGAGCTGCTGGCCAACTGCTTTGGGCCGGAGGACATCGACACGGCCATGCAGTCCGGCGCACAGGGCGTGGGCCTGCTGCGCACCGGCTACATGATGCTGCCGGGCCGCATCCTCGATGAGCAGGAACAGTATTTCTTCTACTGCTCCTGTCTTGCTGCCGCCAAGGGCTGCCCGGTAACGGTGCGCACCTTCGACTTTGGCTCAGACCGCACCATTTCCGACGCTTATCAGGGCCTGCAGTCTTCCAAGCTTGGCCTGCGGGGCATTCGCAACAGTCTGCGCCAGCCCCACCAGTTCGAGACGCAGCTCTGTGCGCTGCTGCGCGCCGCCGCCCGCGGCCCACTGCGGGTGATGTTCCCCATGGTGACGAATGTGGAGGACTGGGACGCAGCCATGCGTGTGGTGGAACGCTGCCGCGAGCACCTGCGGGAGCGCGGCGTGGCGTTCAACGAAGATACAAAGTTCGGCGTGATGCTCAGCGTACCCGCTGCCTGCCTGACCGCTGAGGAATTTGTAGAGCACGGGGTCGATTTTCTTGTGGTCGGCACCAACGACCTGACCCAGTACACCCACGCGGCAGACCGTGAGCTTGCCAGCGCCGAGCACTACTACCGCCCGGCCAGCAGCGCCATGAAAAAGCTTATCACTATGGTGCTGGATGCCGCAAAGGTGCGCAATGTGCCGGTGACCATCTGCGGCCTTGCGGTGGGCAACCCGGCCAACACGGTGCAGTATTTGCAGCTGGGCCTGCGCAGCTTCTCGGTGAGTCCGCAGAACCTTTTGAATGTGAAGAAAGCTCTGCTGGAAGCAGAGATCAAATAAAAACAGGGGCTGCTGCACGCATGGATGTGTGCAGCAGCCCCCTTTGTTTGGGAAACCTGCCGTGCAGCTTGCGGAATGCACAGCAGGAGGAGATGGCTTTTAAAAATGGTTCCTCAGTTCATGCGGCGGTTCTTGCGGTCCAGCACAAAGCCTGCGGCCAGCAGGAACATGCCGCTGAGAACGATGTTATCGCCGTTCAGCTCAAGGTTAGTGTTGCCGTTGCCCTTGATCTCGATGGGTGCGGGGTCAGAACTCCCCTTGGAGTCTGGCTGAATGTGCACATCCTGCAGGGTCACATTGGCAGTGTTGCCGTCTTCGGCGGTAATGGTGACGGTGTTGGAAGTGGTCTTGGTTTTGCCGGTGGTCTCGTCTTTGGTGGTCAGGACGATGTTGGGATCCTCACGCTGATTGATGTCGCCCCGCTCATCCTGCACGTAGATGTCCTTATCATCCCGCTGGGTGATGTACTGGCAGCACAAAGCATTATTCCAGATTTCCCGTCAGGGTCATGACGGACGCAAGCACGGCCAGCGGGGCGGTCTCGCACCGCAGGATGCGGGGGCCAAGGCCCACCGTTCTGGCACCGGCCTTTGCGGCCATCTCGGCTTCCTCGGCGGCAAAGCCGCCCTCGGCACCAGTCACGATGGCAATTTTCAGCTTTTCACCATCGGCGGGCTTTGCTGCGGCCAGCAAGTCGCGCAGGGGCGCGCCGCCGCACTCGTAGCAGAACAGCACAAGGTCGTACTGTGCAAAGGTGCGGCACACGGTCCCGAAGTTTGCCAGCGGCAGGGCCACATCCGGCAGAACACCGCGGCCGCACTGCTTGGCGGCTTCCGCTGCAATGCGGTTGTAGCGCTCGTTCTTCTGCTCCTCTTTTTTGGGGGCCGCCACGCAATACCGGCTGAAGAAGGGCACGATGTGGGCTGCGCCCAGCTCCACGCCGTGCTTGATGATCTGCTCCAGCTTGTCCTGCTTGGGGTAGCCGGCCAGCAGAGTGACCTCCACGCTGGGTTCGGCGGCGCTGGGATAGCCCGGCTCCACCCGGAACTCCACACACTCATCGCCAAAGCCGGTGATGGTGGCGGTGTATTCCACGGCATTGCCGTCGCATAGAATGACAGTATCGCCCAGCCTTGCGCGCATCACACGGGCAAGATGGTGGGCATCGGCCCCGCGCAGGGTGGCGGTGCCGTCAGAGATCTCGGTGGTAAAATAACGGTGCGGCATAAAATCTCCTTACGCTTTCTTGCAGACGATGCACTCCCAGCCGCGCTTCTCCTTCACTTCCACAACGGCAAGGCCGGCCTTTTCCAGACCTGCGATCACTTCGTCCTTGCGGCTGTCGATGATGCCGCTGGCAATAAAGGTGGCACCCTCTGCCATCAGGCCGGGCACAGCCGGTGCCAGACTGAGAATGGCGTTGGCCACGATGTTGGCGGTGATGATGTCGTATTTGCCGCTGGCCTTATCGGAAAGGTCGCCCACCAGCACGGTCAGCTTGTCCTGCACGCCGTTCAACGCGGCGTTCTCGCCTGCGGTGCGCACGGCCACAGGGTCGATGTCCACGCCCTCGGCCACAGCAGCGCCCAGCTTCAGCGCCGCAATGGCAAGGATGCCGCTGCCGGTGCCGATGTCCAGCACCCGCTCGCCGCCGGTCACCCGCTCGTCCAGCGCTTCCATGCACAGGCTGGTGGTCTCGTGGCCGCCGGTGCCGAAGGCAAGGCCCGGGTCAAGGATCAGCTTTACCCGGTCGGTGTCGTACTGCTGCCACGAGGGCACCACCGCCAGACGTTTGCCGATCTCCAGGGGGTGATAATACTTGCGCCAGCCGTTCTGCCAGTCCTCCTGCTCCACGCCCTCGGTCTCCACGGTGTAGGCGATGTTTGCAGCTTCCATGCGGGCGGCAATGAGGGCCAGCGTCTCCACGGGGGAAGCGCCCGGCTCCAGATACATATGGATGATAACGGTATCGCGGGGCTTGTCCAGCAGCTCCTGCTCGATCAGATCCACATGGGCGATCTCGGCCACCTGCTGCTCGATGTCGCTGTAGTCTTCGATATAGATGCCGCCCTCGGCGATCATGGTGGCAACGGCTTCGGCGTTGTCGGCGTCGGCCTTGGCCACGGTCAGGCGGATATCAGTCCATTCCATAAAATAAACCTCCTTCGGGTTCCCGCTTTTCTTATAATAGTATAGTACCCGATTCGGCTGTGGGATGCAAGCCTTTGGGCAAAATGTACGTAAAAAGAAAGGAATTTTCAACACAAAGACGACCCTTGTGAGGAAAACCCAAAAATTATCGACTGAAAAACGGCAAAATGAGGACTTTTGATGCATTTTGATAGAAAAAAGGCGAAAGGGACTTTCTTTTTTTGCGGAAATATGTTACTATTCTATTACGGAATTATGGACGGCCTGCAACCAGAGGCGTCTGTAAACACAAACATTTCTTAAGGAGGAATGTGCTTTATGATGAAGTATCTCCAGAAACTGGGCAAAGCTTTGATGCTCCCCGTCGCGGTCCTGCCGATCTGCGGTATCCTGATGGGCCTCGGTTATGCCCTTGCTCCGGGCGTTATGGGCGTTCCCGGTGCTGCAACCTCCGGTGCAGCTTACACCGTTGGCTTCCTGCTGGTCAAGGCAGGCGGCGCTCTGATCGATAACATGGCATGGCTGTTTGCCATTGGTGCCGCTGTCGGCCTTGCAGACAACGACGGTACCGCAGGTCTGGCCGGTCTGGTCAGCTTCCTGATGATGCAGCAGCTGCTGAACCCCGGTGTGGTCGGCATGGTCCGTCACCTGGAAGAAGGCACTGCTACCTACATCGCCTTCCAGAAGGTCGCCGGCAACTCCTTCATCGGCATTCTGGCCGCTGTTGTGGGCGCTGCCTGCTACAACAAGTTCAAGGATATCCAGCTGCCTGACTGGCTGGCATTCTTCTCCGGCAAGCGCTTCGTTGCAATCGCTACCGGTCTGATCTCCATTCTGGTGTCCGTTGTTCTGCTGTTCGTCTGGCCCGTCATCTTTGACGCTCTGGTCGCAATCGGCAACGGCATCGCTGGCATGGGCGGCATCGGCGCCGGCATCTACGCCTTCCTGAACCGTCTGCTCATCCCCACCGGCCTGCACCACGCTCTGAACAACGTGTTCTGGTTCGATACCATCGGTCTGGGCGACCTGAGCCACTTCTGGGCTGGCGAGACCTCTGCTGATGTGGGCTGGAGCCTTGGTATGTACATGTCCGGCTTCTTCCCCTGCATGATGTTCGGTGTCCTGGGCGCTGCTCTGGCTATGGTCAAGACCGCTAAGAACAAGAAGGCTGCCATCGGCCTGGTTCTGTCCGCTGCAATCTGCGCCTTCGTCTGCGGCGTTACCGAGCCCTTCGAGTTCGGCTTCATGTTCCTGTGCTTCCCCCTGTACGTTGTGTACGCTGCTCTGTACGGCATCTTTACCGTCATCACCTACTACTCCGGTTTCCGTGCCGGCTTCTGCTTCTCCGCAGGTGCCACCGACCTGGTGTTCTCCGCTTCCCTGCCCGCAGCTGCCAAGACCTGGATGATCATTCCTCTGGGCATCGCAGCCTTCGTGGTGTTCTACGCAGTGTTCTACTTTGCCATCACCAAGTTCGACCTGAAGACCCCCGGCCGTGAGGACGAGGACGAAGAGGCCGAGAAGAAGGTCGTTCTGGCAAACAACAACTATACCGAAGTCGCTTCCGCTGTTCTGGCTGCTGTCGGCGGCAAGGAGAACGTGAAGGAAGTTGGTTACTGCGCAACCCGTCTGCGCTTTGAGGTCAAGGATAACGCCAAGGTGGACGAGAAGGCTGTCAAGGCCGCTGGTGCTGCCGGTGTCATCCGCCCCAGCAAGAACGCTTGCCAGGTGATCATCGGCACCAAGGTCCAGTTCGTGTACGACGAGCTGAAGAAGATGCTGTAACGCACACAGCTTTCTGAACGGAGTTTGTGCGGGAGACTGGTTGCTCCTGCATTCCCATAAAAGCCGCCGGGAGAAGGGCAGAGCCTGCCGCTCCCGGCGGCTTTTTGCGTTCCCGCGCGGAGTGTGCTATACTGGTTCAAAAGGCAGATACGGGAGGAAAAACCATGAGCAAAGTGTACAGCTGGCGGAAACTGAACGAAAAAGAACTGACGCGGGTCTATCTGGACGAAATGCGGCGGGACTTTCCGCCCACGGAGCTAAAGCCCCTGAGCATGATCCTGAACAGCGAAGCGGACGGCACAGCCCACACATGGGGCGTGTTCGACGGCGAAACACTGGCGGCGTACCTGCTCATGGTGCGCCCGGCAGGCAGCAGGGTGAGCCAGCTGGATTACTTTGCCGTGCTGCCGGAATACCGTGCTGCAGGGCTGGGCGCGCAGCTGCTGGCCGACCTGCCGCAGCACGAGCGCGGTGCGCAGGCCATCCTCATTGAGGCCGAATGCCCGGATAAGGCGGAGGACGAAGCTATGGCTGTGCGGCGGCTGGGCTTTTATGCCCGGTGCGGCGCGCGGGACACCGGCTTCACCGAGCACCTGTTTGATGCATGGTTCCGCATTCTGGTGCTGGACTGCCCGGGTGCCGGTACCTTTGCGGACCGGCAGGCCGTGGATGCACTGGTGGACTGCTACCGCCGCACCATCAGCGAGACCGAGTGGCAGAAGTACGTGCAGTTCTACTGCCCGGACGGAACAAAATACTGCTGAGCAGAAGGCGCTCTGTGCAAATTATGTGTACAGAGCGCCTTTTTGTCATATTTTTGTTGACAGACTCCCCAAAAGTGGTACGCTAAAAGCACAGAAAAACGCTTTTAGAGGAGGGCAATGTTATGGCAGAAAAAATGACCCGGCGTACCTTTATGAAGAGCGCAGCAGCTGCGGCTGCAGCAATCTCTTTGTCCGGCGTGCTGACCGGCTGCGGCGGCAGCGGTCAGCTGGCAGACGACGAGGTCCAGATCGGACCCTTCACCGTGAAGGTCTTTGGTCTGGATGTGGATCTGGGCACGGAATCCGGCACGGACAAGGGTGCCATCACCGGCAAGGTGAGACTGCGCTATGACGCCGGCGGCGGCAGCTGGCAGGGCGGACAGTACGGCGACATGTTCCAAGCTTTCGTGGGCGAAGCAAAGCTGAAGCAGGTATCCCCCGCCGGGACTTTCTTTGTCTCCGACACGCTGTTGGGCAAGCCCTTTGCCACAGAGGAAAAAGATCTGAGGCTGAACTTCCCCGATGCAGAAATCAAGGAAGCTTACCGGAATGGTCAGCCTGCGGTGCTGAAGATCGTCATCAACGGCATCAGCGAGACGCTGTTCCTTGTCAAGAAGAATGGCGGCTATGCAGCCACCAAGACTCTGCCTTCCCTTACCACGGTTTGACCCGCAGACCCTTTTGCCCCGAGCATTCTTTGAAAGAGTGCCCGGGGCTTTTTGTCGTTTTGCCCAGCCGGAAAATGGCATTTTCGGCATATTTATCCTGTTTGTAAAATTTGAGTATAGGCTTTTCATGCCGGCTTTACGCAGGCTTGACACAGCCGCCGGAGCCTGTGCAAAAGCTTTACCTCCATTTTGCGCGTACATGGTCGCAGCGCGCATGGCGGTGCGGTACAATAAGGCCGTTCCCAAGGAAAACACAAGAAAACATCGGCCGGAACGGCGTTCCGGCATTTATTGGAGGAAAAGGGTTATGAAAAAGATCACTCGTCGTTCGTTTATCACTGTCTGCGGCGCTGCTGCTGCGGCTATGGCTCTGACCGCCTGCGGCGGCGCGGCCTCTTCCACTGTGGCATCCTCTGCTGCGGAGTCCACCTCTTCTTCTGCCGCTGCTGAGACCGCTGCAGGCACCCTGTCCGGCAATGTGGCTACCGGCGGTTCTACCTCTATGAAGAACGTCATCGCTGCCCTGACCGAGGGCTTTGCCGAGGTGGAGCCGGGTGTCACCGTCAGCTACGACCCCACCGGTTCCGGCGCAGGCATCACCGGTGCTACCGATAAGACGCTGGACATCGGCCTGTCCTCCCGCGCCCTGAAGGACGACGAGAAGAACGACGTGGACGGCACCACCGTGGCTCTGGACGGCATCGCCATCGTTGTCAACAAGGCCAGCAAGGTGGCAGACTTGACCGTGGACCAGCTGAAGCAGATGTTCACCGGCGAGATCACCAACTGGAAGGATGTGGGCGGCGACGACGGCGAGATCGTTCTGGTGGGCCGCGAGGCTGGTTCCGGCACCCGCGATGGCTTTGAGAGCATCGTGGACGTGAAGGACAGCTGCAAGTACGCACAGGAGCTGACCGCTACCGGCGCAGTCATCAGCGCTGTGGAGGCCAATCCTCTGGCCGTCGGCTACGCTTCCCTGTCCGCTGTGGGCGACACCGTCGCCATGGTCACCGTGGAGGGTGTGGAGTGCAGCGAGGACACCGTGAAGGACGGCAGCTACAAGATCCAGCGTCCCTTCGTGTTCGTCACCAACAAGAGCGTGACCCTGTCGGAGCAGGCACAGGCCTTTGTGGACTTTGCCACCAGCAAGGACGCTGCCGACCTCATCCGCACCGCAGGCGCTGTGCCGGTGAACGAGTAACGGTTAGCGGGCTCGCCCTCTCCGTCATTGCTTGCGCAATGCCACCTCGTTCCCCTTTCTGTCGCTCACGCGACATCTGCTCCTCTCTTTGTCACCTACGGTGACATTTCTCCCCGGCGCGGGGAGAATCTGTCCCGGCCGGGGGAAGTCTATCAAAGTGAGAGGCCTTGGCAGTCCATGCAAAGTCTCTGGTTTCGCCAGAGGCTCTCCCTTTGGGAGAGCTGTCGAGACACGAAGTGCCGAGACTGAGAGGGCGAGGCCGTTCACAAAATACCCCGCCGCGTCGGGCTGCCGTTTCTGCGGGCCGACGCGGCTTTTATAAAGGATTTCAGCTATGAACAAAAAATCCTATCTGAGCCGGGTGCGGCTGCCCCGCACCCCCGCCGAATGGCTGGAAGCGGTGATGAACTTCATCTTCTTCCTGTGCGGTATGCTGGCGGTGGGCTGCGTGGTGCTCATCTCGGTGTACATGGTGATCTCCGGCGTGCCGGCCATCCACAAGATCGGCCTGTTCCAATTCCTGTTCGGCACAAAGTGGGCCTCCACGGCAGCCCAGCCGCTGTTCGGCATCCTGCCCTTTATCCTGTCCAGCATCTACGGCACGCTGGGCGCTGCCATCATCGGTGTGCCCATCGGCCTGCTGACGGCGGTGTTCCTCTCCAAGGCCGCCGACCCCAAGCTGCGCACCGTGGTGGTCACCGCCATCGAGCTGCTGTCCGGCATCCCCAGCGTGGTGTTCGGCCTGCTGGGCATGCAGGTGCTGGTGCCCGCCGTGGCAAAGACCTTCGGCAAGGCTTCTGGTGCCTGCCTGCTGAGCGCTATCGTGGTGCTTTCCATCATGATCTTGCCCAGCATTGTGTCCGTGTCGGTCACGGCACTGAACGCCGTGCCGCCGGAGTATGAGCAGGGCAGTCTGGCACTGGGTGCCACCGACACCGAAACATGGTTCAAGATCAGCATTCCGGCAGCCAAAAGCGGCATTGCCGCAGGCATTGTTCTGGGCATCGGCCGTGCCATCGGCGAGGCCATGGCGGTGATGATGGTGGCAGGCAACAGCCCCAACATGCCGGACAGTCCCTTCCGCAGCGTCACATTCCTGACCACCGCCATCGCCAAGGAGATGAGCTATGCCGGCGGTCTGCAGCGGCAGGCGCTGTTCAGCATCGCGCTGGTGCTGTTCGTCTTTATCATGATCATCAATGTTGTGCTGAACGTTGTGCTGAAGGGAGGAAGCCGCGATGAATAAGGGCCTTTCGCCTTCCCGTCAGATGTGGAACCGGGTCATGACCGCACTGGTCTGGGCCAGTGCCGTTCTGGTGATGGTTCTGGTGGCCGGTATCATAGGCATGGTGCTGGTGCGGGGCATCCCCCACATCAGCTGGAAGTTCCTTTCTACCACTGCCAGTGTGCTGAAAAAGACCGACGGCATCCTGCCTGCCATCCTCAACACACTGTATGTCATTGTGCTGACATTACTGATCGTACTGCCTCTGGGCGTGGGCGCGGCGGTCTACCTGACCGAGTATGCCTCCAACCGGCGGCTCATCGAGGTCATCGAGTTCACCAACGAAACGCTGGCGGGCATCCCCAGCATCATCTACGGTCTGGTGGGCATGCTGGTGTTCAGTCAGGCGCTGGGCTTCCAGACCTGTCTGCTGTCCGGTTCACTCACGCTGGTGGTCATGAACCTGCCCACCATCATCCGCACCACGCAGGAATCCCTCAAGACGGTGCCGCAGGGCTACCGGGAGGGCGCCATGGGCTTGGGTGCAGGCAAGTGGCACATCATCCGCACCATCGTGCTGCCCTGCAGCATCGACGGCATCGTGACCGGCTGCATTCTGGCCGTGGGCCGCATCGTGGGCGAAAGTGCCGCCCTGCTTTTCACCGCCGGTGCCGCAGAGGTCATTGCCAAGAGCGTGGCCAAAGCCTACACCTCCAACGGTGCCACCCTGTCGGTGCTGCTGTACCTGCGTGCCTTTGAGGACGGCGATTTCGCTTCCGCATGGGGCATCGGTGCGGTGCTGCTGGTGCTGGTGCTGGCCATCAACCTTGCGGCGCGGCTGGCAAAGACCAAGCTGAAACAGAAACAGTAAAATTTGATTTTACTGTTCAAAATGGCCTCCGCATTCGCTCTGGCCATGAATCGCGGAAAAATTATTTTTAATTTCGTAGATTTGAAAAATCTGCGGATTTTTCAAATCTACCTTTTCACGGGAAGGGTCGAAACGGTAAACTTCCTGTTGAAATTCAACAATGAGGTACTCTATGGAAAACACGAATGTGCCGGTGATATCGGCAAAAGACCTGAACCTCTGGTACGGCGACTTCAAGGCGCTGAAAGGCATTTCGTTGGACGTGGGCGAGCGGGAGATCACTGCTCTTATCGGCCCTTCCGGCTGCGGCAAGTCCACCTTTCTGAAAACCCTCAACCGCATGAACGACCTTGTGCCGAATGTGCGCATCGAGGGGGATGTGCGGCTCAAGGGCGAGGACATCTTTGCCCGGGAAATGCAGCTTACCGACCTGCGCCGCCGGGTGGGCATGGTGTTCCAGAAGGCCAATCCCTTCCCCATGAGCATTTACGACAATATCACCTACGGCCCCAAGCTGCACGGCGTGCGCAATAAGGCCGAGCTGGACGAGCTGGTGGAAAGCTCTCTGCGGGGCGCGGCCCTGTGGGACGAGGTGAAGGACCGCCTGAAAAAGAGCGCGCTGGGCCTTTCCGGCGGCCAGCAGCAGCGTCTGTGCATCGCACGCGCACTGGCGGTGAAGCCCGAAGTGCTGCTGATGGACGAGCCCACCAGCGCATTGGACCCCGGCTCCACCATGAAGGTGGAGGAGCTGATGAGTGAGCTGAAGAAGAACTACACGGTGGTCATCGTTACCCACAACATGCAGCAGGCGGCCCGTATCAGCGACCGCACCGCCTTCTTCCTGCTGGGCGAGCTGGTGGAAGTGGGCCCCACGGCGCAGATCTTCAGCGCACCGCAGGATAAACGCACCGAGGACTACATTTCCGGTCGGTTCGGTTAAAGGAGGAAACAGCTATGAGTATCCGTAAACAGTACGACACCGATCTGGAATCGCTGAAAAATTCGCTGACCGAAATGGGCCGCAACTCTGCCGATGCCGTGGAGAACGCTCTGGAAGCGCTCTGCGTTGCTGATGCCGATGCGGCTGCGGCCATCGTGAAGGAGGATGCCCGCATCAACAATATGGAGCGGGATATCGAGCACCGCTGCATGACGTTGCTGCTGCGTCAGCAGCCGGTGGCAGGCGATCTGCGCCGCATCTCCACTGCCATGAAGGTGGTCACGGATATTGAGCGCATCGGCGACCATGCCGCCGACATCGCCGAGATCATCCCCCACCTTGTCACCGTCCGCAAAGAGGGCGACCCGGCGGTAAGTCAGGCCATTGCCATGGGCAAAAAGGCCCACCAGATGATCCTGGATGCCCTCGATGCCCTGACGGCAGAGGACGAAAATGCCGCCCGCAGGGTGATCGCCGCAGACGACGCGGTGGATTACGACTTCAATGCCATCAAGCATCAGCTGGCGCAGGAGATCGCCGAAGACCCCGGCAAGGTGGACGCAGCGCTGGACCTGCTGATGGTCATTAAGTATCTGGAGCGCATCGGCGACCACGCCGTGAATGTGGCCGAGTGGGTGCAGTTCGTGCGCACCGGCCGCTATAAGGACGAGAGCATGTTCTGAGCATTTCCCTTCCTCATTTTTGAGGGTTCGTGTTTTCTTTATTTCTCCTGAAAAAGGCCGTTTCTGCCCGGTGCGGAAGCGGTCTTTTTCTGTAAGACGAAAACCCTCTCAGGCTCACTGCGTTCGCCAGCTCCCCCGAAGGGGGAGCTTTTAAGCATCTACCGGTTCGTGCCGATAAAGCTCCCCCTTCGGGGGAGCTGGCACGCCGTCAGGCGTGACTGAGAGGGGTCTGACTCCTACAACGAAAATTGACTAAAAATTTTTTAGCTTTCTGCAATATTCCGGTGCGTCGGTTCGTATCTGAGGTGTAGGGCGGCAGGAGCCGCCATTCCCTGTGCGGCGGGCGTCCGACATCCCCCAGTCCCCGCCCGCCGCACCCTTTACGGAGGAAACGCAGATGACACAGACGAATCCTATCCTGCCGGAAGTCAGGGCCGGAACGGTCAGCCGCGAAGCACTGGTGCAGGCGGCACTCAAAGAGATCACCCAGAATTACCGCGAAGCAAGCCTTTCCAACGTGGCACGGGAGTACGGCGTTTCGCTGGCATATGTCAGCGAGTGCGTGCGTGCCCAGACCGGACGCACCTATAAGGAATTGCTGCAAAAGCACCGTATGGAGACCGCTGCCCGCATGCTGCGCCGCAGCGACATGAACATCCAGCAGATCATTTCTCTGGTGGGCTACGAGAACACCAGCTATTTCTACCGCCTGTTCCACGAGCGGTATGGTCTCAGCCCGCGGGAATACCGGCTGGTGCGCACCGGCCATGGCCGCGCCAGCGCATAAGGTACTTGCTCTAAAAGCAGGGACTGCTGCACATCGTTTTAGCCGAAAGTGCAGCAGCCCCTGCTTTTTGCCGTTTTGGAGCATTTTAAGGTACTTTGGTGCGGGAACTGGATTTTTATGGTAATTTGTAGTACAATAAGAACAATTCTCAAAGTGCTGTGCCGGACCGAGCGCAGCGCAGAAAAGACGAGGTGGAATGAATGTTTCGTGGAGCAGTGAGAGGGGATCTGCCCCAGATCCTGAAGATCTATGCCCATGCACGTGCAGTCATGAAGGCATCCGGCAACCCGACCCAGTGGGGGGATAATTTCCCGCCGCAGGAACTGCTGGAAGAGGATATCGACTCGAACCGGTTGTTCCTCTATGTGGTCAACGGCCAGATCGAGGCCGTGTTTGCATTTATTCTGGGGGCGGACCCCACCTACGCCGCTATTGAGGACGGCCAGTGGCTGGACGATACCCTGCCCTATGGTACGGTGCACCGTCTGGCATCGGCCGGAAAGCACAAGGGCGTGGGCAAGGCCGTGCTGGACTGGAGCATGGAGCACTGCCAGAGCTTGCGTGCCGACACCCACGCCGACAACAAGATCATGCAGCATCTGCTGGAAAAGAACGGCTTTACCCGCTGCGGTGTCATCCATGTGGCAGACGGCTCGCCCCGCTTTGCCTACCAGAAGCTTGCCCCCACCCAGTCGCTGGGTTGAAAACAGAATACACCCCCAAAGAGCCCCGGTCTGCGGATGCAGAGCCTGCCATGCAGGACTGCGCACGCAGGCTTTTTTGTTTGCCCCCGCTCGCTCCGCCCTGCGCCGCTCGACGGTGACGGAGAGAACAAAGCCGCGAATGGCCAAACCTGTCCTTGCTATAAATACAGATCGACAGAAAAACCCCATGGGCACCGACCTGAATGCAAATTTGTGAACGAAAAATGTCTGAAAACGCTTTCATTTCTCTGCCGTATGTGCTATAATAACACCCGTCCTTGTGTAAGAGACAGGAAGCTGTGCGCCATTGGCGTACAATAGGAAAGAGGAGTGTCTATATGAAAACGTTGAACAAGGCAGTTGCCCGCTACAACGGCATCAGCCTGATCGTTCGCATTCTGGTCGGTCTGATCATCGGTGCGGTGCTGGCTCTGGTGGCCCCCGGTGCAGGCTGGGTGGGTGAACTGGGCAACCTGTTCGTTGGCGCACTGAAGGGCATCGCCCCGGTGCTGGTGTTCGTGATCGTGGCAAGTGCTCTGGCACAGGGCTCTTCCAAGCTGGACCGCCGCTTCGGCACGGTCATCTGGCTGTACATGCTCACCACCTTTCTGGCTGCGGCCATCGCAGTGGTGACCAGCTTTATGTTCCCGGTCACGGTCGTGCTGGCAGACGCTGCCCAGTCGGACGTGGTGCCGCAGGGTCTGGGCGAAGTGATGGGCACTCTGCTCACCAACTTTGTGGCAAACCCCGTCAGTGCCATCATGAGCGGCAACTACATCGGCATCCTGTTCTGGGCCTGCATGTTCGGCGTGGCTATGAAGAAGATCGGCTCTGACACCACCAAGACCTTTATGGCAAACACCGCCGATGCGGTCTCCCAGATCGTGCGCTGGATCATCAATCTGGCACCCTTCGGTATCATGGGCCTGGTCTACACCAATGTTTCCGGCAACGGCCTTGCCATCTTTACCCAGTACGGCAAGCTGCTGGCCCTGCTGGTGGGCACCATGCTGTTCATGGCCCTCATCGTCTCTCCCCTCATCATGTTTATCTATCTGGGCTGCAACCCCTATCCGCTGGTGTTCCGCTGCCTGCGTGAGTCTGGCCTGACCGCCTTCTTCACCCGCAGCTCCGCCGCCAACATCCCCGTGAACATGGCCCTGTGCGAAAAGCTGGGTCTGGACAAGGATATGTACTCCGTCTCCATCCCGCTGGGCGCCACCATCAACATGGACGGTGCCGCCATCACCATCACCATCATGACGCTGGCCGCTGCTAACACCTTGGGCATTCAGGTGTCTCTGCCTGCAGCCATCGTGCTGAGCGCTATGAGCGCTCTGGGTGCCTGCGGTGCTTCCGGCGTGGCCGGCGGTTCCCTGCTGCTGATCCCCATGGCCTGCTCCCTGTTCGGCATCTCCAACGATGTCGCCATGCAGATGGTGGGTGTCGGCTTCATCATCGGCGTGGTGCAGGACTCTGTTGAGACTGCCCTGAACTCTGCCGGTGACGTGGAGTTCGCTGCCACCGCCGAGTACCATCAGTGGCGCAAGCAGGGCAAGTCCCTGCCGGAGTTCCTGACCGGTAAGAAGAACTGAAAAATTTAAAAATATAGAAAAGGGCTGTTGCCAAACTCCTTCCGACATCGCTTACGCGATGCCACCTCCCTCAATGAGGGAGGCTTCACAGCTTACCGTCATGTCAGGCTCCCTCCGTGAGGGAGCTGGCGCGGCGAAGCCGTGACTGAGGGAGTTCTTGGCAACAGCCCCTTCGCTTTTTACGGGAAAAGATGTAACGGGCAGCAGGGCGTTTTCATTACGGCCCCTCCCGTGAAAAAACAGAAGAGCAGCGGCCGCAGCCGCTGCTCTTCTGTAATAATAAAAATAAAATTTCCGCTGAAGATATTCGGGTTGCGGCTCCCTGTGTCTGCTTCGTGCCTTAGGCGGCACTCGCACCCAGCAGGCCGCAGCCCCAACGGCTCCTCCTTGTTTCTGCCGCAGGCAGCGGTCGTCGCCGTTGCAGAGCAAAGCGGAGGGCAGTCTAAATAGTAAGTCAATCCATAAACTTTGCTTTTTGCAGTGCCACAAGGATCAGCGGGATGAGCACCAGCTGAGCCACGATGCCCGGCACGGCGGTGAGCAGCGCACCGGACAAAAACGCGCTGAACGGGAAGCTGGAACCGGTCAGGCCGGCCAGCACAAAGCGTACCGCACCCCAGACCAAACGGCCTGCCACCATGGCGGTGACGAGAGAAGCGTACATCATGGACACGGTGTGCTTCACCTTGTGCCAGAGCACGCCGGACACAAGGCCGTAGGCGGCCAGCTCAAAGGCCATGGCAATGGCGATGGGGAACATCGGCGGCATGCCGAACAGCACCGACCGCACCAGCGGAGCAATGAAGCCCACGGCAAGGCCCCATGGGCCGCCCAGCACAAAGCCGCACAGCAGAATGGGAAAGTGCATCGGGCACAGCATGTTGCCCACCTGCGGCACATGGCCGGTGATCATGGGCAGCACAAAGGCCAGTGCAAGGAACAGTGCAGCCAGCACGAGGCTGCGGGTGGTGGAATGGGGGTTCGTTTTCATAAAAAGCTTCCTCCTTTGGCCAGACAAAAAAGAGGTCTGCCCGGCTTACAAGCCAACGGCAGACCCCTTCGTGGTGTCTATAGCAGCAAAAATAAGATGGCAGAACGCAAAGGCCCCCTGTGGGCTTTGCGCTGCACCGCTGCGTAAGCGCAGCGGTGGATAAAATGCTCCATCAGGATGGAGAACACGGGCTTCTGTCCGCACACCCGGCTTCGTACCGGAATCTGTGAAAATTATAGCAGACTTGGCTGGTGCACGTCAAGCTACAATGCTGGTTTTGTCCATCTGTGCCCGAATCCATGCGAAAAGGTGATTGGCTATAAAAAGGAACAGGACAGCAAATAACAACATGGCCGGGATAAAGAGCAGCGTTTGTACAGTGTCTGAAAAACGTGCAAGAAACGGCATGTTATGATAGGTGGGGAAGATCACCGCAGCTTGATTCAGATAGATGGCAAGAGAAAGTTTTTCGCCGCAGGCGAAAAATTTGTGGTTGAACAAAGCAGGGATGCCTTTTCCGGAAAGACAAAAAGCAAGAAAAACGATAAACAGCAGGTGTGCGGCATAGCTGTCGCGGGCAAGCCAGAACAGTACAATGAGCAGCGCAGAAAGCAGAAAAGCAGCACAGTCAGAAAGCTTTGTTCGGATAAATTCAGAAAGTGCAAGAAGAGGACGATGAACCATCATGCCAAGGCAGAGCGCACCGAAAGCGCGAATAAGAGGGCCGGAAAGGAAGTTGCCTACCCCACCCCAATACTCCACAGTGTGGGTGCCAAATGCATTGGAAAAGTAAGTGAAAGAGCAAATCGCGGTGAGCGGACAGATCACATTCAGGGTGATTTGATCATCCTTTGTCATAAGTGCAAACAGGATGTGAGAGGCAACGATCAGAGTGGACAACTGCCAAAGCGGATAATTGATGCCGCCAGAAAACACGCCGATGCTCTGTACAAGCAGGACTTCTGGAACTGCATTAGCAAAATCAGAGAGGAAACGGATGGGATGAAGCAGATCGGCAGACTTGAAAGAAATAAAAAGGATGAGAAAGGCCAGCAGATAATAAGGGTAGATCCGCTTTAAGCGGCTGGCGGTGTAAGAAAGTGCATCGCCGTGATATTTACCGCTGTAAAAACTATTGACGAGAAAAAAGCCGGAGAGAATAAAAAACAGCTCAACGATCAAGTCGCTTGAAAGGACAGAACCTTTGAAGTGTCCGCACGCAATTGAGAGGGCAAAAAGAATTTTAAGGAAGTCGATGCTATAATTTCGTTCCATGATATCCTCCAGTGAAAATAAAAGGCAGCGTAAAACGGCTTTTAAAATATTGTACAGCACCTGATCGTTTAATGTCAATCAAGACAGCGGAAAGAAAAAAGGGCGGTCAAGGGGCTGCATGTTCCTGCAATTTGACCAAAAAGCGGCAAATTTCCATGGATATTTCCCCGCGTGTGTACATTTTGCATGAAGAAGCTTGACCTTTTTGCATAGAATAGCTAATATAAACTTGAAAAAGAGCGCGCTGCGGGCAGCAGGACTGCACCGGCGCTGACGAAAGGCTTTTTTGAACATGTGCAAATCTGAGGTTCATACGGGAGGACCATCATGACAAATGCAGAAAAACTTACTCTGGCCAAGCACGCCTGCCACATCCGCATGGGCGTGATCGAGGGCACGCACAGCGCAAAGTGCGGCCATCCGGGCGGCAGTCTGGATATCGCCGAGCTGCTGAGCTACCTCTATTTCGTGGAAATGAACATTGACCCGAAGGACCCCAAGAAGGCCGACCGCGACCGTCTGGTGCTGTCCAAGGGCCATGCTGCACCGGCACTGTATGCAGCGCTGGCAGAGCGCGGCTATTTCCCGGTGGAAGACCTTAAGACCCTGCGTAAGATCGGCAGCTATCTGCAGGGCCACCCCAACATGAACGAGACCCCGGGCGTGGATATGTCCACCGGCAGTCTGGGTCAGGGCATCTCTGCCGCCTGCGGCATGGCACTGGGCGCCAAGCACGCCGGCAAGCCCATCAACGTCTACACCATCCTGGGCGACGGCGAAGTGGAAGAGGGCGAGTGCTGGGAAGCCTTTATGTTTGCCGCACACTACGGCCTTTCCAACCTGTGCGTTGTGCTGGACCGCAACCATCTGCAGATCGACGGCACCACCGAGACCGTGATGAACAGCGCCCCGCTGGAAGAGAAGCTGAAGGCCTTCAACTTCAATGTCGTCACCATCGACGGCCACGACTACGACCAGATCGAAGCCGCCATGCAGGCATTCCATGCAGAGACTGCAAAGCCCACCTGCATCATCATGGACACCACAAAGGGCAAGGGCGTTTCCTATATGACCAACTCTGTGGACTGGCACGGCAAGGGCCCCAACGATGACGAGTACAAGATCGCAATTGAGGAACTGAACGCCGCATACGCCGCGCTGGAGCAGGAGGAAAACTAAGATGGCAGATGTGAAGAAGATCGCTACCCGTGAAAGCTACGGCAACACCCTGAAGGAGCTGGCCGCCGAAGGCCACGAGGATCTGGTGGTGCTGGACGCAGACCTTGCTGCTGCTACCAAGACCGGCATGTTCCGCAAGGCTTACCCGGATCGTCATTTTGACTGTGGCATTGCCGAGGGCAACATGATGGGCGTGGCTGCGGGCCTGTCCACCATGGGCTACGTGCCCTTTGTTTCCAGCTTTGCCATGTTCGCCGCCGGCCGTGCCTTTGAGCAGGTGCGCAACTCTATTGGCTATCCCCACCTGAACGTGAAGATCGGTGCCACCCACGGCGGCATCTCGGTGGGCGAGGACGGCGCTTCCCATCAGTGCTGCGAGGACTTTGCCCTCATGCGCAGCATCCCCGGCATGACCGTGATCTGCCCCGCCGACGATGTGGAGGCCCGCGCCGCTGTGCGTGCTGCCTACGCAATGGAAGGCCCCGTCTATCTGCGCTTTGGCCGTTTGGCTGTGCCTGTGTTCCACGATGCCGAGAACTATCACTTCGAGATCGGCAAGGGCGAGCAGATCACCGAGGGCAGCGACATTGCCATCATCGCCACCGGCCTGATGGTCAACGAAGCCCGCATTGCTGCGGAGCAGCTGGCCGCTGAGGGCATCCATGCCCGGGTCATCAACATCCACACCATCAAGCCTCTGGACGAGGAAATTGTCCTCAAGGCTGCAAAGGAGTGCGGCAAGGTCATCACCGCCGAGGAGCACAACGTCATCGGCGGTCTGGGCGAGGCCGTCTGCGCCGTGCTGAGCGAGAAGCTGCCCACCCCTGTGCGCCGCGTAGGCGTGCAGGACGTGTTCGGCTGCTCCGGCCCGGCATGGGACCTGCTGAAGTTCTACGGTCTGGATGCTGCCACCATCTGCAAGACTGCCCACGAAATGCTGGGCAAATAAAACTGTCCGGAATATTATAAGAGCTGAAGGGCTGCTGCACGTTCGTTCAAAAGAATGTGCAGCAGCCCCTTTTTGCGTTCATTCTTCGCCCAGCAGCTTTGCACGGCTGGCGTATACAGCGGTAAATACCTCCCGCAGCCGTTGGATCTCGGGGCGCGGGTCGTCCCGCAGGGTCAGCAGACAGGTGTCCGGCAACGGCAGCTGCAGCGGCAGATACCATGCCGCCGGAAAGGCCGGGTATTTCATCGGGCACAAAAACATGCCGCGCCCAGCAAGCAGATCGTTGTAAACACATTCGTAGTTTTCCACCATGTGCCAGCTTGGTGCGGAAAACGGCAGGCCGGGCTGAACAACGGCAAGATCCACCATTTCCTGATACAGCGGCTCATAAAACAGCTGCTGTCCGGCAAGATCGGCCAGCGCCAGAGTGCTGCGCCCTGTGAGCGGGTGCTCCGGCGATATGATCAGGTAAAAGGTGTTGTGCAGGATGGGGGTGCGCTCGATCTCCGGCTGCAGCGGCCCAAAGGGCAGATAGAGGGCTGCGTCTGCCTCGCTGCAGAGCATTTCGTGGGGGTTGCGTGACACGGGCCGAGTGTCCACCGCAAACTCATATCCCGGCAGCGCGGCGTGCAGCCGTGCCATCAGGATGGGGTAGATGGGGTCCCGCTGCAGCAGCACAGGCGGAAGACGCAGGGTCAGTGTGCGCCGCCGGGCAAAGCCCTTCAGTGCGGTGCGGGCGTTCAGCATGCTGCGGTAGATCTCTGCCGCACGGGGCGCAAAAGCCCGGCCGGCCTCGGTCAGGGCCACCTGGGTGGTGCTGCGGGTGAACAGGGCAAGATCCAGCTCTTTTTCCAGATTGCGGATCTGGTAGCTCAGGGCGGGCTGGGTGCAGTACAGCTCCCGGGCGGCGGCGGTAAAATTCAGCGTCCGGCTCAGGGTGAGAAAACACAGCAGCTGGCGGTCGTTCATGGGCGAAACCTCTCCTTTCCCGGCGGGCAGAATAAGATTGCTTTCAGTATAGCACATCAATGGAGACTGATAAAGAGCTTTTATCACTGTGGCAAAAATTTTTTGTTTCCATTTTACTTCGTTATATTTTATACTAAGTGTCGGAGCGGGATAAAAATCCCGCAGAAACGAGAAGAAGAGAAGAAAGAAAAAGGAGCAAACAAGATGGAAAAGATCTCCCGCAAAGGCTTTCTGAAAGTTGCCGCTGCCGCCGCAATGAGCGGTGTCACCGCCGGCGCTCTGGCTGCCTGCAACTCCGCAAGTTCCTCCGGCACTGCGGCATCCGCTTCCGGCGATGCCGTCTACACCCCCGGCACATACACCGGCACGGCTACCGGCATCGGCGAGGTGAAGGTCACCATGACCTTCAGCGAGACCGCTATCACCGATGTGGTCATCGATGCTTCCAACGAGACCGAGAGCATCGGCGGCGTGGCTGCTCCCACCCTGCAGGATGCCATCATGGCGGCACAGAACGCTGAGATCGACAATGTTTCCGGCGCCACCGTCACCACCAACGCGGTCAAGAAGGCTGCCGCCAGCTGCATCGAGCAGGCTATGGGCGTTGCTTCCGAAGAGCCTGCTGCAGATACCGCCGGGGATACCGGCGATGACTGGCTGGGCGAAGAGCCGGACGTGCAGGCCAGTGAGACCCAGGACTTTGATGTGGTCATCATCGGCGCCGGTCTGTCCGGCGTCTGCGCTGCCCGTGCGGCTGCCGAGGAGGGCGCAAAAGTTGCCATCGTGGAAAAGAGCTCTTCCTTCAACTGCCGCAGCGGCGAGTATGCCCTGCTGAACGGCAGCCTGAACAAGCGCTGGGGCCGTGAGAACATCGTGGACGAGGATGTTGTGGTCGACCGCCTGATGCGCGAGTGCACCTACCGCAACAAGCGCTCCATCCTGAAAAAGTGGGCTTCCCATGCACACGAGGTCATGGACTGGTTCATCGAGGCTTACCCCGAGCTGACCATCTGCGACTCCACCCGTGAGGCCGTGACCCAGGAGCAGTTCGACAAGGGTATTCTGGTGCCGCTGGCATGGCCTCAGCCCGAGCACTACGATTACCGCAACGAAGAGTTCCCCACCTTCCCTTCCAGCATGGAGTTCCGCTCTTCCCGCAAGGATCAGCAGGGCTTTATAGTGGAAGCCAACCTGAACAAGGCCGTTGAGAACGGTGCACAGACCTTCTTCGGCTGCTTCGGCACCAAGCTGCTGAAGGACAGCGACGGCCGCGTGACCGGCGTGATCATCCGCGACGCACAGAATGACAACAAGTACATCCAGCTCAACGCTTCCAAGGGCGTGATCCTGGCTACCGGCGACAACTCCGGCGACGAGAAGATCATGAAGCATTTTGCTCCCGAGATCGTGGAGAAGAAGATCGCCAACATGGGTGCCATGGGTATGCTGGGCGTTGACGTGGAGGGCAAGACCGTGGAGACCGGCGACGGCCTGCGCATGGGCGCATGGATCGGCGCAAAGGTGCAGGATTTCCACGCACCGATGACCCACCACATGGGCAGCGGCATGGGCGTGACCCCCTTCCTGCAGATCAACAAGCGCGGCGACCGTTTCATGAACGAGTGCATCCCCGGCCAGCAGCTGGAAAACCAGATCGAGCTGCAGCCCGAGTGCACCTCCTTCCAGCTGTACGACTCCAAGTGGGGCGAAGAGGTGCCCTACATGCCCGCAAACCACGGCGGCCTGTGCTACATCATCCCCGAGGATGAGGATGAGTCCAACCCCAACTACACCGACCGTCAGTACACCAAGATCAGCGCAAAGGCCGAGGCTTACCAGTTCAAGGCCGATACACTGGAAGACCTGCTGACCCAGTGCGGCTTTGAGGGCGATGCACTGGATAATGCACTGGCTTCCGTCGAGCGCTACAACGAGCTGGCCAAGGCCGGTTCCGACGATGACTTCGGCAAGCCCGCAAGCCGGATGTTCGCGCTGGAGAATCCCCCGTACTATGCATGCCAGTGGGGCACCACTTCCATGCTGGTGTGCGTGGGCGGCCTGGAGAGCGACGAGAACTGCCACACCTTCACCGAGGAGGACCCCGCCAGCCCCAAGCGCGACATCATCAAGGGCCTGTATGTCTGCGGCAATGTGCAGGGCAGCCGCTACGCAGTGGAATACCCCATCTGCATGCGCGGCATCAGCCACAGCCTGTGCGTCTACTACGGCTACATCGCCGGCAAGAACTGCGTGGCCGGTGTCTGATACCCTGCTGACAGAACACTGAAATAAGCGTTTCCCTGCCCGGAGCAGTATTCTTTCTTCCTGCTCCGGGCTTTTTTGTGCCCCAATGTGACCCGGTTACGGAAAAACCCTGGTATTTGGGGTATACTGATGCCATAAGAACAATCACGAACGAACCCTTTCAGGAGGTAGAAATATGGCAGTTGTTACGATCACGAAGGAAAATTTTGAGCAGGAGGTACTGCAGAGCGCAAAGCCTGTCCTGCTGGACTTCTGGGCCAGCTGGTGCGGCCCCTGCCGCATGCTCAGTCCCGTTGTGGACGAGGTGGCCGAGGAGCGCACCGATGTGAAGGTGGGCAAGGTGAACGTGGACGAGCAGCCGGAGCTGGCCGGCCAGTTCGGCGTGATGAGCATCCCCACCCTGCTGGTGTTTGAGCAGGGCAAGCTGGTGCGTCAGGCCGTGGGTGCCCGCCCGAAGGCCAGTGTGCTGGAGCTGCTGGGGTAAATATGCGTGCTGAAAAGGAGCTGTTGCGCCATGCAACGGCTCCTTTTCTTCTTTTCCCTGTACAAACGCACAGAAAAATCGTATCATTGAGTTGAAAACACCGTCACTTTCCTACTTTACAACTTTACCTAGATAAAGTAAAATAAACTCAAGTAAGAAATGGGGGAACCGACAATGGAATTCAGCCTTGCAAACCTGCAGCCCAAGGAGCGCGCCTCCTTTGCGCTGCGCGCCTTGTACGAAGCGGCGGGCTGCCGCAAGTATCATATGGGCCGGTTTGAGGAGTACGGCCTGTATCAGGAGAACCGCAGCTTTTTGTCGTCCGAGCAGGTCATCACCTTTACCGATCTGGATGGCCGTCTGCTGGCCCTCAAGCCGGACGTGACCCTCTCCATTGCCAAGACGGCGCAGCCCACCCCCGGCGAGACCCTGTGCTACTACTATCACGAGAACGTCTACCGCCCTTCCGCCGAGAGCCACACCTTTAAAGAGATCAGCCAGATGGGCCTTGAGATGCTGGGCGCGGTGGGCGAAGCACAGGTGCAGCAGGCGGTGTGTCTGGCGGCGCGGTCGCTGGATGCGCTGGGGGCCGAGTGGGTGCTGGAAGTGAGCCACATGGGCTACCTGTTCGGCCTGTTCGACGCGCTGGGCGTGCCGGATGCCGCCCGCGCAAAGCTGCTGGAAAAGCTGCGGGAGAAAAACGCCCACGAGCTGCGGGCCGCCGCCGGAGCTGCCGGTTTTGCCGATGCCGCCGATACCCTGTGCAGCGTGCTGGATCTTTCCGGTGCTTATGCCGAAACGATGGAAAAGGCTGCTGCCCTGTGCAAAAACGATGCCATGCGCGCAGCGGTGGCCGAGCTGAAAGCGCTGGCTGTGCCGCTGGAAAAGGCGGGCGGCGTGATCCGGCTGGACATGACGCTGGCCGGTGAGATGGAATACTACAACGGCCTTGTGTTTCAGGGCTACCTGAAAGCCCTGCCCCGCCCCCTGCTCAAGGGCGGCCGCTACGACCTGCTGATGCAGAAGTTCACCCCCGGTGCCGGTGCCATCGGCTTTGCGGTCTATCTGGACGAGCTGGACCGCCTGAGCGCCCCGTTGCCGCCGGTGCAGAAGAACAGCACCGACAGGGTGATGCTGAACGTGGCTCTGCCCAAGGGCCGTCTGGGCGATAAGGTGTATAACCTGCTGGCGGGCATCGGCTATGGCTGCCCGGAGGACTACAACGCCACCCGCAAGCTGGTGGTGGAAAACCCGGAGGCCGGCATCCGCTACTTCCTCGTCAAGCCCAGCGACGTTGCCATCTATGTGGAGCACGGCGCCGCCGATGTGGGCATCGTGGGAAAGGACATCCTCACAGAGGCTTCTGCCGATGTGTACGAGCTGCTGGACACCGGCCTTGGCAAATGCCGCATGTGCGTTGCCGCCCCGGCCGATTACAAGGACGACCCCAGCCGCCCGGTGCGGGTGGCCACCAAATTCGTCAACATCGCAAAGAGCTACTACGCATCCATGGGGCGGGACATCGATATCATCAAGCTGAACGGCTCCATTGAGCTGGCCCCCATTCTGGGCCTTTCGGACGTCATCGTGGATATCGTGGAGACCGGCACCACCCTGCGGGAGAACGGCCTGAAGGTGGTCACCGAGTTCATGCCCATCTCGGCCCGATTCATTGCCAACAAGGCCAGCTACCAGTTCAAGCACGCCGAAATGGACACCATGCTGGAAAAGCTGCGGGCGGAACTGCAGAACAAGGAGGAAGCAAAATGATCAAGCTGTATCACTTCGACGAGCTCAGGCCCGAAGAGATCCTGAACCGCGATATCCGCGCGGAAAAGAACGTGGAGGACGTGGTGGACGGCATCATTGCCGATGTGCGCGCCCGGGGCGATGAAGCCCTGAAGGATTATGCGCTGAAATTTGACGGCGCGAAGATCGATGCCCTGCAGGTGACGCAGGAGGAGATCGACGAAGCCTTTGCGGGCATGGACCCCTACTTTCTCGAAACGCTGCGCGAAGCCGCCGCCAACATCGAGAGCTTCCACCGCCAGCAGGTGCACAAGAATTTTGTGGTGAACGATAAGCCCGGCATCGTGCTGGGCCAGAAATATACCCCCATTGAAAAGGCCGGTGTCTATGTGCCCGGCGGCACGGCGGCCTATCCCTCCACCGTGCTCATGGACGTGATCCCGGCAAAGGTGGCAGGCGTGTCCGAAATCGTCATGACCACCCCCGCCGGCAAGGACGGCAGGGTGAACCCGGTCATCCTTGCCGCCGCTGCCACCGCAGGCGTGACCAAGATCTTCAAGACCGGCGGCGCACAGGCTGTGGCGGCTCTCGCCTACGGCACCCAGAGCATCCCCGCGGTGGATAAGATCGTTGGCCCCGGCAACATCTACGTTGCCACCGCCAAGCGCAAGGTGTTCGGCAAGGTGGGCATCGATATGATCGCCGGCCCCAGCGAAATTCTGGTGCTGGCCGACGGCGGCTGCAACCCTGCATGGGTGGCAGCAGACCTGCTGAGTCAGGCCGAGCACGACAAACTGGCAAGCCCCGTTCTCGTCACCGACAGCCCGGAGCTGGCCAAGGCCGTGCAGGCGGAGCTGGAGGTGCAGATCCCGCAGCTGCCCCGTGCCGCTATCGCCCGCGCCAGCGTGGACGACAACGGCAAGATCATCCTCTGCACCGACCTGCACAAGGCCATTGAAGCCTGCAACATCATTGCACCGGAACATCTGGAAGTGTGCGTGGAGGACCCCTTCGGCGTGCTGAACGAGATCAAAAACGCAGGCAGCATCTTCCTTGGCCGCAACGTGCCGGAAGCGCTGGGCGATTACTTTGCAGGCCCCAACCACACCCTGCCCACCAGCGGCACCGCCCGCTTCTCCAGCCCCTTGGGCGTAGACGACTTTGTAAAGAAGTCCAGCTTCCTCTACTACACCCGGGAAGCGCTGGGCGAAGTAGCCCCCCGCATCGCCGATTTTGCCGAGCGCGAGGGTCTGCACGCCCACGCCCGCAGCGTGACCATCCGGTATGAGAAGTGACCCTCTCAGGCGCTTGCGCGCCAGATTCCCCTTTTTGTCACCCGCGGTGACATCTTCCCCCGGCCGGGGGAAATCTTTCCTCGAAGGGGAGCTTTGAGAGTGGAAACCGTAAGATGCAAAAAAGCTCCCCCTTCGGGGGAGCTGGCAAAGCCGTAAGGCTTTGACTGAGAGGGTTTTTATATGAGTCGTTTTCTTTCTCCCACGCTGGCCGCTGTCACCCCCTACACCCCGGGTGAGCAGCCGCAGGATCAGCAGTACATCAAACTGAACACCAACGAAAGCCCCTATCTGCCCTCCCCGGCGGTGATCGCTGCCGTGAGCGAGCACGAGGTGGAAAAGCTGCGCCTTTACTCCGACCCCGCCTGTGCCGACCTGCTCAAGGCGGCCGCAGCCCACTTCGGTTTGCAGCCGGAGCAGATCATGCCCGGCAACGGCAGCGACGAGAACCTCTTCTTTGCCCTGCGTGCCTTCTGCGACGCAGACCACCCGCTGGCCTATGCCGACATCACCTACGGCTGCTACGGCGTGTGGTGTGGGCTGATGCATATTCCCAGCCACATCATCCCGCTGAAAGAGGATTTCACCCTTGACCCGAAGGATTACTACGGCCTGAACCAGACCATCGTCCTTGCAAACCCCAACGCCCCCACCGGCATTGCACTGCCCCGGGCGGAAATTGAGGGCATCTTAAAGGCAAACCCGAACAATGTGGTCATTGTGGACGAGGCCTATGTGGACTTTGGCGGCGAGAGCTGCGTGCCCCTCATCGACCAGTACGAGAACCTGCTGGTGGTGCAGACCTTTTCCAAGTCCCGGCAGCTGGCCGGTGCGCGTCTGGGTCTTGCCATGGGCAATGCAAAGCTCATTGCCGACCTGAACCGGGTCAAGTTCAGCCTGAACCCCTACAACATCAACCGCCTGACCCTGAAGGCCGGGCAGGCCGCGCTGGAAGACACCGCTTATTTTGACAGGACCCGCGCCGCCATCGTGGACACCCGCGCATGGACAAAACAACAGCTGGAACAGCGCGGATTTGCCGTGCTGGACAGCCGCTCCAACTTCCTGTTTGCAAGTACCGACAGGAAAGACGGTGAAACACTCTACAAGAAGTTGAAGAAAAACGGCATTCTGGTGCGCCATTTTGACGCGCCCCGCATCCAGAACTGGCTGCGCATCACCATTGGCACGCCGGAACAGATGCAGACGTTTATGGAAACGCTGGATAAGATCATGGAGGAATGAACCATGCCGAACCGAATGATCTCGCTGGAACGCAACACCAATGAGACCCAGATCGACCTTACCCTTGATCTGGACGGCACCGGCCGCTACGAGGTGGACACCGGGTGCGGCTTTCTGAACCACATGCTGGAGCTGTTCGCCCGCCATGGCCGTTTTGACTTAGTGCTCACCTGCCACGGCGATGTGCAGGTGGACTACCACCACACCACCGAGGATGTGGGCATTGCACTGGGTCAGGCCTTTGCACGGGCGCTGGGCGATATGCGCGGTATCCAGCGCTACGGCAGCTTTTATCTGCCCATGGATGAAGCGCTGATCCTGTGCGCCGTCGATCTTTCGGGCCGCTGCACTCTGAACTGGGATGTCCGTTGCAGCACCGAAAAGGTGGGCGATTTTGACGTGGAGTGCGCCAAGGAATTCTGGCTGGGCTTTGCCCGCAGCGTGCCCGCCACGATCCACTTTGTACAATTTGCGGGAGAAAATACACACCACATCCTCGAGGCCTGCTTCAAGGGCGCAGGCCATGCACTGGGCGCGGCCGTGAAGATCGACGAAGCCCACAAGGACGAAATTCCTTCCACGAAAGGACTGCTGGTATGATCGCAATTATCGATTATGGCGTGGGCAACCTGTTCAGCCTGAAGTCCAGCCTGAAGCAGCTGGGGCTGGAAGCCGTTGTGACTGCGGACGCGGACATCATCCGCAAAGCCGACCGGCTCATCCTGCCGGGCGTGGGCGCTTTTGCCGATGCCATGGCCAAGCTGGAGGCGATGGGCCTTGTACCGGTCATGAAAGAAGAAGCCGAAAGGAAGCCGCTGCTGGGCATCTGCCTTGGCATGCAGCTGCTGTTTGAAAAGAGCTACGAGTACGGTGAGCACGAAGGCCTTGGCTTTGTGAAGGGCGAGGTCTGCCCGCTGGAGCCCGACCTTGCGGACAAGAGCCTGAAGGTGCCGCAGATCGGCTGGAACGCCTTGCACATTGTAAAGGACGACCCGCTGTTCAAGTACATCCGTGAGGGAGAATACGTCTATTACGTCCACAGCTACTACGGCAAGAACTGTACGGAGAGTACACTGGCTGTGAGCGATTATTCCATTCCCGTCACCGGCGCGGTGCGGGCAGGCAGGGTGTACGGCACCCAGTTCCACCCGGAAAAGAGCGGGGATACTGGCCTGCGCATTCTGAAAGCATTTGCGGAATTGTAAGGAGAAAAATTATGCAGCTTTTTCCAGCCATTGACCTGCGGGGCGGCAAGGTGGTGCGCCTGACGCAGGGCGACTACAGCCGCATGACCGTCTACGGCGAGGATCCCTGTGCACAGGCGCGGGAGTTCCTTGCAGCGGGGGCCAAAAATCTGCACGTCGTCGATCTGGACGGCGCAAAGGACGGCACCCTATCCAACTACGATACCATTGCCGCGCTGGCAAAACAGGGCGGCTTATACATTGAGGTGGGCGGCGGCATCCGCACCGAGGAGCGCATTGAAACATATCTTTCCCTCGGCGTGGGCCGCTGCATCCTGGGCAGCGTGGCGGTGACGGATTTTGCCTTTACCGCCCGGATGCTGAAAAAATACGGCGATAAAATTGCCGTGGGCGTGGACGCAAAGGACGGCTATGTGGCCATCCATGGCTGGAAGGAAGTGAGCGCCGAGCCGGGCGTGGACTTCTGCAAGCGGCTGGCCGCCGCCGGATGCACCGCCATCATCTACACGGACATTGCCTGCGACGGTGCCATGAGGGGCACGAACCTCGGCCTGTACCGCACGCTTGCCAAAGAGGTGCCCGGCGTGGCCTTTACGGCCAGCGGCGGCATCTCGTCCGAAGCAGAGCTTCTGGAACTGAAAAAAATGGGCACTGCCGCTGCCATTTTAGGCAAGAGCCTGTACACCGGCGCACTGGACCTTGCGCGCTGCGTGCAGCTGGTGCAGGAGTGAACGGAGGGGAAACGACATGATCACCAAACGCATTATTCCCTGCCTTGATGTGCGCAATGGCCGCGTGGTCAAGGGCACGAACTTTGAAGGCATCCGGGATGTGGCCGACCCGGTGGAAATGGCCCGCATGTATAACGCTGCCGGTGCCGACGAGCTGGTGTTCTACGATATCACCGCCAGCTTCGAGGGCCGGGCACTGTTTACGGATATCCTGACCCGCGTCGCCAGCGAAATTTTTATCCCGCTCACGGTGGGCGGCGGCATCAACACGCTGGAAGACTTTGACCGGGTGCTCAAGTGCGGCGCGGACAAGGTCAGCGTCAACTCGGGCGCATTGAAGGACCCCGGCCTTATCCCGGCGGCAGCACAGCGCTACGGCAACCAGTGCGTGGTGCTCTCTGCCGATGTGAAGCGGGTGGACGGCCAGTTCCGGGTGTTCGCCAAGGGCGGGCGCGAGGACACCGGCCGGGATGCACTGGACTGGATCAGCTGGTGCGTGGACCACGGCGCAGGCGAGATCTGCCTGAACAGCATCGATACCGACGGCGTGCGCAGCGGCTTTGACCTTGAGATGCTGGATGCAGTTGCGGCGCGGGTGAACGTGCCCATCATTGCCAGCGGCGGCGCAGGCAAAAAGGAAGACTTTCTGGAGCTGTTCCACCACAAGGGCATCGACGCAGGCCTTGCGGCGGGCATCTTCCACCAGAAGCTGCTGACCATCCGGGATCTGAAGGAATACCTCAACGCAAACGGCGTGGAGATGCGGCTGTAACGCCGGGGCATTTCTCCCCGGCGCGGGGAGAAGCCGTAACGCGAAACTGGATTTCCGCAAAAACAACCCACAAACTCTTGCGTTTGCGCACCGAATACGCTAAACTAGTAATATCCCCATCCGGGGAGGGAGAACCGTTATGAATCTGAAATTTGATGAAAAGGGCCTGATCCCTGCCATTGTGCAGGACCACTACACCAAAGAGGTGCTCACCCTCGCTTACATGAACGCCGAGACGCTGGCGCTCACCATCGCCGAGGGCCGCACTGTGTTCTGGAGCCGCAGCCGTCAGGAGATCTGGCGCAAGGGCGAGACCAGCGGCAATGTGCAGCGGGTGGTGTCCATCACCGCCGACTGCGATGCCGATGCACTGGTGGTGGAAGTGGTCAAATCCGGCCCCGCCTGCCACACCGGCGCCGAGAGCTGCTTCTTCAACGAAGTATACGTCTCGCCGGAGCTGAAGCAGTTCAGCTGGCAGGGCCTGTACCAGCTCATCAAGGGCCGCAAGGATAGCCCCAAGGAGGGCAGCTACACCACCTACCTGTTCGAGAAGGGCAAGGAGAAGATCCTGAAAAAGGTGGGCGAAGAGTGCACCGAGGTCATCATTGCGGGCGAAAAAGAGGATAAGGAAGAGACCGTTTACGAGATCAGCGATCTTGTCTACCATGTTCTTGTGCTGATGGTCAGCGCCGGCATCACGGTGGAGGATGTGACCCGTGAACTGGAAAAACGTCACGTCATTGACCACAAGGTCAAACAGGAAAGGATGCAGTGAATTATCTATGGCAGATTATAAGAAGTCCAGTGTCCATTGCCACTCCACCATGTGCGATGGCAAAAATACCTTGCAGGATATGGCAAGTGCTGCGTGTGCGCAGGGCTTGACCACGCTGGGCTTCACCGGCCATAGCTACACCCAGCGCGACCGCGAATACTGCATGAGCCCCAGCCGCACCGCCCAGTACAAGGCCACCATCGCAAAGCTCAAGGCCGAATACAAGGGCAAGGTGGATATCCTGTGCGGCATCGAGTGGGATATCCTGAGCGAGGATAAGCGCACCGGTTACGATTACTGGATCGGCAGCGCACACCACCTGTACGGCAAGAACACCGGCAAGTATTACGAGATCGATTTCCGCCCGCAGGACCTGTGGGACTGCATCAACGATGATTTTGACGCAGACCCCCTTGCCGCTGTGGAAGCCTACTTTGCCGAGGTGGAAAAGGTGGCTGCCCTCAAGCCGGATATTCTGGCCCACATCGACCTCATCAAGAAGCTGAATGCCAACGGCGAGTTCTTCGACGAAGAGTCGCCCCGCTACAAGGCCGCTGCCCTCAAGGCCCTGCAGGCCGCAAAGGCAAACGATTGCCTGCTGGAAGTGAACACCGGCAGTGTGTACCGCGGCTACCGCAAGGACTTCTACCCCGGCCCGTGGCTGCTGGGCGAGTGGCAGAAGATGGGCGGCAAGGTCATCATCACTTCTGATTCTCATGATATCAACAGCCTGACCTACGGCTTTGACGAAGCTGCCGCCGCCATCAAGGCTGCAGGCTTTACCAGCGTGCAGGTGCTTACCGGCAACGGCTTCGAGACGCAGGAGCTGTAAAAAATTGGAGATAACCCTCTCCGTCAATGCTTCGCATTGCCACCTCCCCCGAAAGGGGGAGGTTTTGCTGTTTCTTTTACGCAGCATAAAAGCTCCCCCCTTCGGGGGAGCTGGCGAGCGTCAGCGAGACTGAGAGGGTTGTTTTGCGGTAAAAATAGAACTTTGGAGGAACCCTATGACCCACGCGCAGCCCCAAAAGAAAAGCTTCTTCAACATGAACGTAGACCTGATGCACGGGCCTATTTTAAAAAGCCTGCTGCTGTTCATGCTGCCCATTCTGGTTTCCAACCTGTTCCAGCAGCTCTACAACACGGTGGATACCATGATCGTGGGCAATGTGCTGGGCGATACAGCCCTTGCCGCCATTGGCTCCTGCGGTTCGATCTACGAGCTTTTAGTCGGCTTTGGCATCGGTATCGGCAATGGCCTTGCCATTGTTGCAGCGCGCTCCTACGGCGCGCAGGACGAAGACCTGCTCAAGCGCACGGTGGTGGGGTCGGTCGTCATTGGCCTGATCGCCTCGCTGGTCATTACAACGGCAGGCTTTTTCGGCCTGCATGCCCTGCTGCAGCTGCTGGATACCCCGGCAGAAATTCTGGAAGATGCCTACAGCTACATCATCGTGATCGACCTTGGCGTTGTGGTCATGTTTATGTATAACCTGTGCGCAGGCCTGCTGCGCGCCATTGGCAACAGCGTAATGCCGCTGGTGTTCCTGCTCATCAGCTCGGTGCTGAACGTGGGGCTGGACCTGTGGTTCATTGCCGGGGTTGGCATGGGCGTGCGGGGCGCAGCGGTGGCAACGGTCATTGCACAGGGCATCTCGGTGGTGCTGTGCGTTCTGTACGTGCTGGCAAGGGTGTGCATCCTCATCCCGGAGAAAAAGCATTTCGCCGTGGGCAGTCATCTCTACTGGGAGCTGTTCAGCCAGAGCATCTCCATGGGCCTGATGAGCAGCATCGTGTCTGCGGGTTCGGTGGTGCTGCAGTACGGCATCAACGGGCTTGGCACCCTGACCATTGCGGGGCACACCGCTGCCCGCAAGCTGTTTGCCTTTACGGATATGCCGCTCATCTCCATGGCGAACGCCGGTTCCACCTTCGTTTCCCAGAACCGCGGCGCAAACCAGCCCGACCGTGTGCGCAGGGGAATGCGGCAGATGTATCTGTACTCGGTGGTGGTGATGGTCGCCGCCGTGGTGCTGATGAGCTTTGGCGCGGAATGGATGGTGCAGCTCATCTCCGGCTCCACGGAACCCATCGTGCTGGAAAACGGTGCGCGGTATCTGCTGTGGAACGCACCGTTCTATGCGGTGCTGGGGGTGCTGCTGTGCACCCGCTACGCGCTGCAGAGCCTTGGCCAGAAGGTGCTGCCGCTGTTCTCCAGCGTGATCGAGCTGGTGGGCAAGGTGATCTTTGTGCTGGTGTTCATCCCGAAATTCCAGTACAATGCGGTCATCCTGTGCGAGCCCATCATCTGGTGCTTCATGACGGCATATCTGGTGGCGGTGTACCTGCACGAGCCCTTTGTGTTCCCGAAAAAATAACCCTCTCAGTTATCGCTGTGCGATGCCAGCTCTCCCGAAAGGGAGAGCTTTTTGCATTTTACGAGAAGCACAAAGAAAGCTCCCCCTTTCGGGGGAGCTGGATGCGAACAAAGTGAGTAGACTGAAAGGGGTTACAGCGCCGAATAGCCAAAGCTGTTCACCAGCGCATCGATGTGCTGGCCGGCCTTGCACAGGGGACAGTCGCGGCTGTCAAAGCTGGCGTAGTCCGGCAGGCTGGCGGGGTCAAAGATGGAGGTGACTTCATAGCCCATGCACTCATGGGTGGTGGCAAAAATAGCGGAAAGGCCTGCCACGGTGCCGCCGTAGTAGTTCACGGCCTCCACAGCGGCCTGCACGGTGTAGCCGGTGGTGATGGAAGCGGACAGAATGAGCACATGCTTGCCCTTGACCATGGGGGCCAGATTGTCGCGCAGGATGATCTGGCTGCCGGTGGTGTACTCCGGGGTGATCACATAAATGGTCTGGTGGGCGTTCATGTTGGCAAAGCCGTCCTTGGTCAGCTCGTTGGCAAGGCAGGTGCCGATCACCTGCGTGCCGTCCAGACAGAGCACGGTGTCCACAATGGTGCTGTGCTGGTAAGCGGCCACCAGCTCCTTTGCCACGGCCTTGGCCTCGGAAAGGCGGGACTTCTGGGTGGTGACATCGATGTAATAGTTGATATGGCTGTGGCTGGTAGCAAAGTGGCCCTTTGCTACGCGCAGGAACAGGTTACTTTTTTTGGTGGGAAGCTTTACCATATTGATCATCGAAACAACACTCCTTTTCAGGTTTTCCGGGTTGCCCCTCAAATGCAAAAAGCACCGCATCGCTGCGATGCTCCTGCACATTTTTATAACCCTATTGTACCGGAAAAGAAACCTGTGCACAAGGCATAAATCCACTAAAAAACTTTGCGCATTTTACATGATATCGCCCAAAACTTGGATACAAATGACCCGTATACGCAAAAAGACCCGCACCATATGGCGCGGGTCTTTAATGCAAAAGTAAAATCAGGTCAGAGCGAACCCTTGATAGCCTCGGTGATATCCCAAGTGGCATAGACATCACTGTAGGAATCAGTGATACTACCGTTTGCGTACATCTTCGGAATGTACAGCACCTGAACCTTGGATGCGCTGGTAAGGTTCTCAATACCGGAAACCTTCAGCGTAGGAGTCACAGTAGTCTTCGCATCGACACTGGCGTTGGAACCATCTACCAAATCAATCGTGACACCGGAGACACCCTGATAATAAGTATGCAGCTTATTGTCAGCATCGGTAACATTTACCTGGAAATGCTGCTGGTTGACCTGCAGGCTCACCTTGGTATAGATCTCAAACTCGCAAGTGAGCGTAGTACGATTATAGGTGGCGCTCTTCAGCGTGGCATCACAGATGTTGCTGCCCGGAGACAGCTTGCTGCCAACAGTACCGGTAGGACGGTTCGGGTTGGAGCAGCCGGTCAGCATGCCGGAACCTGCAATGGCAACAGCGGTAAGAGCGGTATATTTCATAAAGTCACGGCGGGAGAATGTATAGGACATGTTCGTTCCTCCTTTAAAAAGCAGATCAGTACGGCCTTGCGGCATTACCTATAAGATAGGCGAAACCGGGCCGGATGTCAATGCCTTTTGGCAAAATAAAATGATGAAATTTTGAGCTGTGACGTTGTTTTGCGACGAAATTTCGTCCTGTGCGGGCCGCGTATCAGGCGCGGGTCACGTCTGCAGCGGTCATGACGAAGGTCATGGTCTTATCCGCTGCAAAGGTGGGCATGTAAGTAACGCTCAGCTGCTGCCAGCCCTTGGGGACCATCAGCATCAGCTGCAGATAGCCGGTACCCTGCGGGGGCAGATTGGTGGAATCCGAGAAGGTCTGAGAGTTGGAGTTGTACAGCGAGATGTTGGCACCGCACTCCACGCTCTGGCCGTCGCAGGAAGCAGAGAAATCGGTAGAAGCTGCTGCCAGTGCGTGGAAGTTTGCATCCACATTTTCCTGCGGGGGTACAGGATAAGCAGCATTGATCTCGGCCAGATTCTGTGCGCCGATGTTGAAGGTCTGGTTCTTGGTGCGGTTGACCACGGTGACCAGAACAGCAATGTATTCGTAACCGGCCTGTGCAGGTGCGGTATCAATGTTGAACAGGCTGGTCAGCTGAACGCCAAGGCCGTTCCAGTTGCTGACCTTATCACCGACCTTGACATCCACGATGGTGGCGCTGCCATTCTGCTGGCAGCCGCCCAGCAGGCTTGCTGCGCCCAGAGCAGCAACGGATGCGCCGGTGCACTTGAGGAAGGTACGGCGGGAAATGGAGTTGGACATAAAATAAATCCTCCTTTTGATAGGAAAAACCGTATTCCAGAATGTTCTATTCTGTTTATACCCTTTCTGTCCGAAAGATGCAAGGGTTTGGGGGCTGAATTTACAGCTTTTTCACAGGAATATCACCCTTCGTGGGTAAGGCCCTTCACATGTGTTTCGCTGGTTTTGACCAGATTTAACAGGCTGGGCGTATAAAGCGGGAACTCGCGGGTCAGGCTTTCTGTGGTCATGGTCAGGCAGGCCGGGTCCTTTACGCCCTCGCCGCCGTTCACATCCTGTCCGTCCAGCAGGGCTTCCACATTGGCTTCGGACATGCGCATCACGGCATCGGAGCAGCCGCGCCAGCGGATGGGATCGATGCTGAACATACTGGCGGCGTTGTGCGGCTCGGCCGAGTACAGCAGGCGGAACATTTTGGCTACGGCCATCATCAGGTAGGCGCTCACCTCGGTGGTAAGGGCCTTGCTGTGGCACTGGCCGATCTTGGCGTACAGCACGTTCAGGCCGTTGGAGATCAGCTTTTTGTTCATGGTGGGCAGCACGCTGCCGTGGTAGATGTTGTCCTTCATCTTGTCCGGGTTCGGAAGGTCTTCTGCCGAGAGCATCATGCCGTTGCGCTCTGCACTGCGGCCCAGAAGATAATCGCAGGAAACATTATAATAGTCTGCCACGCGCACCACAAAGTCCAGGCCGCATTCGCGGATGCCTTTTTCGTAGTGGGACAGCAGCGCCTGCGAGACGCCAAGATCCTCGGCGGCCTGCTTCTGGGTGATGCCGCGTTCCTTGCGCAGCAGCTTGATGATACGGTTGAATTCCATGATTTTTGGCTCCTCAAAGTTCGATATAGGGGGACATCCTTGTTTTTGGTTTACAGCAGGTTGATTATACACAACGGAAAACCTTTTGTAAAGCAAGAAAAGTGACGATATTTTTCGTTGATTTTCGTCATTTTTGTCAAAAGACTTGCTCTGGACACCATATCTATGCTAAACTATAGGTATTAACGCATACATTTTGTGGCGTGCGCGGGGCCGTAGCTGCCGCCAAAGAGCAAAAAATCTGGCAGACGACACGTTTTTCTGCCAGATTTTTTCTCCGCAGCGGATTTTGCCGCCCGTTCCCGTGCCGCCGCACAGCGATAAAGAGAGGCACTATCCATGAAAACGTTCAAGCTTCATCTCATCCGCCACGGCATAACTGCAGGCAACCTGCAGGGCCTGTACATCGGCAGCGGCACCGACATCCCTCTGTGCGACGAGGGCCGCGCGCAGCTCAATGAGCTGAAAGAGCGGTTCGAGTATCCGCAGGTGGATACCGTGTTCTCCTCCCCGCTGCTGCGCGCGGTGGAAACAGCCAACATCCTGTTCCCGGATGCAAAGCACACCTTTACCGTGCACGACCTGCGGGAAGCCGGCTTTGGCAAGTTTGAGAACAAGCCGGTCAAGGAGCTGGTGCACGACGAGGACTTTAAAAAGTGGATCACCCCCGGCTCCGGCTATGTGCCCGAAGGCGCAGAGCCTACCGACCAGTTCCACGCCCGCTGCGCCGAAAGCCTGATGAAGCTGTTTGAGTATATGATCCGCATGGATGTGACCGAAGCAGCCTGTGTGACCCATGGCGGCGTGATCATGAGCATGCTCAGCCAGCGCGCGGTGCCCACCCGCCGCCCGGAGCAGTGGATGGCAGACCCCGGCTGCGGCTACACGGTGCAGACCGATGTGCAGCTGTGGATGCGGGACCGTCTGGTGGAAGCCATCGACATCGTGCCCTTTGGCTATGCCGACACCCTGCGCGGTCAGGCCGAAGCCGAGGAAAACGAGGCCTTTGAATAAGAAGCCGCTTTTACAGTTGAAAGTGCGGGTAAGGAAACAGTTACAGTTTTGGCCTATCCCTTGACAGAAACAGCGCAATCCTTTATTGTATAAGGGAACGATTATTTTAGGAGGAAGTTCCATGTCCCAGTCCATTTCCCGCCGGTCATTCCTGAAATGTGCCGGCTCCGGTGCGGTCAGCCTTGCGGCAGCGCTGCTCACCGGCGTACCTGCAGCGGCACAGCAGCCGCGTCTTGCAGGCGAACCTGCCCTGCTGGACGGCAAAGCTGCCGTGGAGCTGCTGGGCTATGCCCCTGCGCAGGAAATGGGCAATGTGCTGGTGTACCTCTCGGTGGAAAACCTCTCCGCATCCACCCTGCCGGTGGGCGCAAGCTATCTGCAGAGTCGTGAGGTGTGCACGCTTGGCGACCTGTACAGTATGGGCACCGGCGTTACCGCTGTGTGCGATGGCAAGCCGGTGCGCTGCGGCAGCTTTGCTGCGCCGCTCTACGGCGAGAACGCGGCGGATGCTTCGGTGTTCACCCTGAACCTGACGGCGGGCCGCGGCGCGCTGCTGCACTGCTTCTGCGCAGTGCCGGACAACTGGCAGACGCTGGAACTGACCTATCACCCGGATTTCGCGGCGGGCCGCAGCGTGACCTTTACGGTCAACCGCAGCACTGACCACGCCGTGCTGGGCGTGGTGCCTACCTCTCCTGCCGAGGTCGGCAGCGTGGTGGATCTGTAAAAATAACCTTAAAAACCGAAGTATCCTCGCCCTCTCCGTCATTGCTATGCAATGCCACCTCTCCCATAGGGAGAGGCCTTGGCAAAACCAGAAGCTTTGCCGCAATGCCAAAGGCTCTCCCTTTGGGAGAGCTGCCGAACAATGTGAGGCTGAGAGGGCGAGGACGCTGACCTATAATAAAAAGACCATCTGAGATGCAGTTAAAAATGCCTCAGATGGTCTTTTTTTGTTTTGTCAATTCAACACATTCTGCCCGGCGGAATCCAATACCGTCAGCTCCTGCCCGGTCACGCTGGAGACCAGCGCAATGTAGCTGCGTCCGGTGCGGATGCTCAGCGGCCTGCCGTCGGCATCGTAAAAGGCAAAGGTGGAGTCTGTGCCCTGCGTCCATGTGATGTGCCACAGCTGGCTGCCGTTCAGCCAGACACCGCCGCCAAGGGACAGGTCGTAGTCCAGCGTGGTGCCGTCGTCCCGCAGGCTGGAAGCGGAGTAAAGGACCAGCAGATTGTCGAATTGCGCCTGCGCGCCGGTGTTGGCATCCAGCTGGGCGGTGCCGTCGGCACGGAGCATCCCGTAGGTGCCGCTGGCCGCATCGTAGGCAAAGCCGGTGGTGCTTTGGGGCGCAAAGTTGATCTGCACCTGTTCGGCATCCCGGGAACCTGGCTCCGGCAGGCGGGGCTCTTTGGCCTGCGGCAGCAGGGCGGGCAGAGCGGAAATGGCAGAGCTGTCCTCGGCAGTGCTGGCCGAGGAGGAAGCGCTGCTGCCATGGTCGCCCAATGCGCCGGAAAGGTTCAGGCTGCCCAGCACGGAAGCGACCTCCCCGCCGCTGGTATGCCACAGCGGCGCGCCGCTCCAGACATCATCGCAGGAAAAGGCGTTGCGGCCCACTTCCAGCGCGTCCACGGCCCGCAGGTTATAATAATCCAGATAGTTGCGGGCAAACTGCCCTGCACCCCGCTGGATGGGCAGTACTTCCTGCCCGCTGAGCAGCCGCCAGTAAAGGTCCTGCCCAAGGGTCACTGGGCCGACGGTTGGCATGGCTGATACCGAAGGATAAGCCAAGCACAGGCTGGTGGGCTGGCCGCTCTCGGTCAGGGCTTCCAGCACCACCGATGCGCTGCCAATGCCCCACTGTGTGGTGCTGGAAGCGGCGTTGTCGATCACCACGGCGGCGGTGCGTTCGTCGGGATACTGCAGCTCCTGCCCGGTCAGCGGGTCGGTGGGCGCTGCACTGTCCGGGGCAGTGGGGCCGGACAGCGCACACCCGCACAGCAGGGCTGTGCACAGCACCGCCGTGCCAAGGGCCAGATTCCAGATGCGTTTCATGCGGTTCCCTCGTTACTGATAGCTGAAGTTGGACCACTCGTCGTCGTCCACGATGGCAAGATAGGTCTTGCCGCGGTTGAAAAGCATCTGCGCACCGGTCTTGTCGTAGACCCGCAGCGGATGCTCAGGCGAAGCCTTTTCCCAGCGGACATGCTGTACAGCGCCGCGGCTGAAATAATAGGCATCGCCGCCGGAGATGTAGCTTACCTGCTGCACATCGCCGGAGTCGCCGGAATAGCGCTCGATGGGAGCAAAGCAGACCAGCAGGTTGTCAAAGCTCAGCTGCTTTGCATTCAGCTCGTCCACGGTGTTTTCAAACTTGCCGGAGATGCGGCTGTACATCTGCATTTTATAGGTGCGGGACTGCGGATCATAGCGGAAGCTGGTCTTGTAGTGGTCCGAGTGGGTGATGCTGACCGCCTTGCCGGATGCTGCACCCTGCATGGCGTTCTCCTCGCCGGTGCGGTAGTCCGCAAAGCGGAAGAAGGTGGCGTCGTAATCGTACTTCAGCCCGATGCCCGCGTTGGAAGCGGCCTGCCGGATCTCCTTGCCGGAGGTGAACTCGGTGTGTTCATAGGCCACATCCCGGCCCCGGCTGTCGCGGTGAGCCACATGCGGATGGGTGGGAGTATTAAAGTAGCTCTTGCCGCCGATGTTCAGGCCGGAATAGTTGTATACGTTGATGAATTTGGTGCAGGCGGCGCTCTCACCGTCGTGGTAGTACAGCGCCTGATAGGGCATCAGCAGCTGCAGGAACTGGTCGCGGCCAGAGCGCAGCGGGCCGATCTCCGGGATGGAGTCGGCATCGTGGAACACCGCGCAGAAGCGGGTGATGCCGCCCTCCACCTTGCACTCGATCAGCAGATCGGCAGAGGAAAGACCGCGCTGCGGACGGGCGTTCTGACGGGAGGTGTTGGAGATGTTGTTCACCATCACGCCCACGATGCGGCCATTGCTGCGCTTGGCCTCACCGGTCAGCGGGTCGGCATCGTAAGCGGGCAGTGCGGCAAGACTGGCAGCGGGCTGCTCGGCTGCTGCCAGCGAGGAAGCAGCCATGTCCTCCGAGGATGCAGCAGAAGAAGCTGCGCCGGAAGAACTGATGCCCAGTGTCTGCTGGATCCAGCTGGAAAAATTGCTGCCCAGAATGGCACTGCCGGAAGCACTGCAGCTGGAAAGCGCCAGCGAAGCGGCAGCGGCACCGGTCAGGCGAAGAACAGTACGGCGAGTGATCTTCATAGGAAAAACCTCCTGCAAAAAACGTATCGGCGCGGCCCGGCAGAATGCCAAAGCCGGGAAAAAGTTTGCGGGTGCAGCGCGGCGGGGCGCACACTGCCGGGCAGTAAAACGCAGCGCACTGCAGACGGATTTGATTTGATTGTAACGATTCTTGCCGGGTTTGTAAAGAGGAAGTTATCGGGATGAAGCCCCTTCCGCTGCCGACCCCGGAGCATCTTCGATCTGCTGCGCGGATAAAAAGCGGAAGCCCACACCGATGCAGGAGCTTTTTGCGCCTTTTTGCCCGGGAACCCTTGCATTTTTGCGCAAGTTGTGGTAATATTATTCGGCAGTATGTTCACTGCGGAAATATGCGCTCGTAGCTCAGCCGGTAGAGCATCTGACTTTTAATCAGAGGGCCAGGGATTCGAGTTCCCTCGAGCGCACCAAAATCCCACGAAGAATCGCAAGATTCCTCGTGGGATTTTCCATTTTCTGGGGCTTTGCACACTTTTGCACACTTTTTGCACACCGGCGGGAAAGCCGTGTTTTTCCTTGCATTGTCTGCATTCTGTGCATCGTGAGCGTTTTTTCCATACTTTTTTCAGGCGAACAGCAGGCGGGTGAACTCACGCCGCTGCTCGGGGTTCATCTGTCGGACAACTTTCAGCATCCCTTCCGGGGTGATCTGGATGCTGTCCGGCAGATTTTCTTTTACCGGCACAGAGCCGGATTTGGGGGAACCGATGTCCTGTGAATAGAAGTCTGCTTCCAGCTTCTCAGCCAGCTCCAACCGGGGCTTATCCTGCGTGTGGGCGTAGGTGTCCATCAGGATGCCCGTGGTGGCGTGACCGGTGTTGCCCTGCACGGCTTTGATGTTGCCGCCGGATTCGATCAACTGGTAAGTGGCACTGGAGTGGCGCAGACCGTGGAACACGATCTTCTCAAACTCCGGGTGCTCTGCACGCCAAGTGCGGTACCATTTAGAAAGGGCTTCCGGGGCAACAGGCATACCGTTGGGCAGGCGGAAGAGTTGGCCACAGTTGCGATATCTGCCATCCATGGCAAGCTCGTCCTGACGGAGCTTTTCCAGCCAAGCCAGCAGTTCCTCTTTCAAGGGTCTCGTCAGATAAAGGGTGCGGCTGGATTTCTTGGTTTTCGGCTTCTTCAGCACCAGTGCGGAGCTGCTGCCCTCACGCTGGTCGGGGAAGATGTGGTAGATCTGATTCGGGTCGGTCTTTTCCAGTGCAGCCTTTTCGGTGCGCTGTAAGCTCCTGCCGACCGTGATGGTTCCCCGTCCATCCGCTGCATCGAAGTCGATGTCTCCCGGCTGCAAGCCAAGGATCTCTCCGACACGCAGCGAGAGAATCATGCTCAGATGAACAGCAAGGTGGAGCGTAGGGTCGGTCATGGTCTGCAACGCAGCAAGCATGGTCTTTTCGTCCCAGATGGCACGTTCTTCCGAGGTCGATTTCGGGGCTTCTCTCGGAATCGGTGACTTGAGGAGCAGACCCCACTCAACGGCATAGGAAAAAGCAGTCTTGAGCATGGCGTGGACTTCCCGGATGGAAGCACCCGTCAGAAACTGCCGCTTCTGTTTGTCGGTGAGCGTTTGCTTGACACCCTGCTTATACAGTCCGCGCGGTGTCCGGCTTAGCGTGGCGTAGAACTGTTCAAGGTCATACGTCTGAACCTTCTGAATCTGCTTCTTGCCGAGATAGGGCACGACAAGATTCTGAATCATGGCTACCGTGTGGGTGTAGGTTTTGGGTGCCCACTTGTGCTTGCTGGACTGGATGGGAAGCCACTTGTACAGCATTTCCGCTACCGTCATTGCATCGGGTATGAGGAACGTACCGTCCAAGAGTTCTTTCTCTACCGAGATCTTGCGGTCTTGCGCTTCCTTCTTGGTTTTGAAACTCTCCCAGCCTTCACAGATCCGGCCAGCATGGTCTTTGTATTTGAAACGAACGGAGTAGGAATCTCCGCGCCTGAGAATAGATGCCATAGATGTTCCCTCCCTCAGACCGCTGCAAACCAATCGTCAAAGCTCTGCTTGCTTACCCGGATGCTGGTACCGAGGCGGATCACCTTGAAGTCTTTCGTGGTGTTGCACAGATTGTACGCAGCACGGTTGGAGATCGCCAAAAGCTGGGCAATCTCCTCGACCCGGTAGACAAGCGGGGCGTGTCGGACGGTTTTTCTGGTCTGGTCAGAAGGTTCTACGGCAGGGGTTTTGGACAATTTCATTGTAGGGGATTCGGGCGCGATTTTCAAGTCCTCACGGGTCAGTTTAGCGGAATTTTTGCGGACATTCGTCATAGGCATGTCTCCTTTGCACTTCTCCAGACCCGGCGCAGCTCCGGTTGAACTGCACCCTTGTGGGCTGGCTAATATGTAAGGGCCTGCCGCTCCTGACCCGAAGCAGCAGCCCAAAAAAGTGCGAGAACTTGAATTTACGCGCCCCACGCGCCCCAAACCACACAAAAGTACCTTCCTGTGTTAATTTTATAGGGCGCATGACTGGGATAGACGCGCCCTCTTGGGGCGCATCTTGGTTTTTCTCCCGCCCCGAAGGGCGCGTTGCCGCCCTGCTTCCGCCCGGAAGGGGCGGACACGCGCCCGGAGAAAGCAACGATAACAAGTAGAAACTTCCGATTTGGGGCGCGTAGGGCGGGAGATTTTCGCTTTTCGTGTGTTTTATGCCGCAGCAAAGGCGGGGTGGACGCATACGCCCCGGAAGCCGCGGTACTTTCCCTCGATGTGCTTGGAAAAGGTCAGGCCATACTTCCCTGCATTTTTCAGCAGGAACTGGCTGAACTTCTTTTGCGGAACAGGCGATTCCAGATTATCCTCGCACCACTTGGTGTAGGCGCGGTAGAGATAGGTGGAGCGTTCCTCGGTGTCGGGCTTGAAGCGGACATACGCCGTTGCCTGCATGAACTGGGTCAGGTTGTCGCTGTCCGCCATGGCTGCTTCGAGGTTCTGGATGGAGCGCTCGCTGATGGTGAACTGATAGCGGTTCGCCAGCAGACGGTGCAAACCTTCCAGCATCCACAGCAGGATACCGGGACGCTCCTCGGACAACTCTTCGATGAGAAAGGGGTTGTCCACCCGGGCAGGGTCACGGTCTTTCACCGTGATGAGGATCTGCCTGCGCCAGAAGCCGTCGCTGTCATCATGAGCAGCCACAAGGTTGCCATTGCCGAAGCAGATGAAACGAACGTACAGCAGGCCTTGGACAGCCTGCTTGTTTTTCCGCTCGATGCACAAACGGTCTTCGGCGGTGACGATGGACTTGATGTTCCGTGTTTCGGGCAAAGCCACCATGTTCAAATCGTCATCGACCATGACCAGCTTGTACTCAAGGTTTGCACTGGCAAAGCGGTTCGTTTCGATGCGGAGGATGGATTCGGAGTGAGAGGCTTCCCCGAACAGCTTCTTCAGCAGCAAGCCGATGCGGGACTTCCCCTCGCCGCCCTTGCCGGTCATGACCAGCATCTTCTGCGCCTTGGTAGACGGGATCAGAAGATAACCAAGGTATTCCTGCAAGGTCAGAATATCCTCCGGGATGAGCAGACCGTCCAGAAATTCCAGCCACTTGGTCGGTGCGGGGGCATCGGGCTGGTATTCCACGGGGAGCCGGTTCAGGCAGAGTTCCTTCTCCGGCACAAAGCCCCGCTCGTCCAGAAAGTAGGTCCCGTTCTGGAGATGGATGCGGTCAAGCTGGGGTTTCCATTCAGGGGTATAGGTTTCGATACGGAGTGCGTCCAGAACCTGCTTTTCCTTCTTGGCAAGGTTGTCGAGCACAAAGTCACGGAGGTCGCTGTGGACTTCGTAGAGCAGTGCGTCCTCGTCCACCTCGCCGTTCTGGTCGAACAGCTTCTGTTTCAGGCACATCATGGGGTGTTTCTCTAAAAGGTACTGGCAGTAAGCGGTTTCACGCACTTTGCCCTTGCTGTTTACCCAAGGGCATTCGCATTCTTCCTCTTCTTCCAGTTCATCCTCATCACGCCAATCGTCGTTCCTCTTTTTCCAGTCGCTCATGCAATCCCTCCCAATACTTCCGTAGCTCGTTTTCGCTCTGCGGGTCCGGGAGCACCGAACAGTCCAGATAATATTCAACGATGTCAAGGTTCTTTATCGCTTCAAGGAAGCAGGGATGAAGTTCTTCTGTGGGTGACTGCGGTGCGTATCGGACCCGCCAACGCTGCAGACAGCGGTAATAGTCCAGCAGCTGCTGCCGGACGGTGGGCGGTCTGCGGGGAGCAAGCCGCACCTTGCCGTCGGCAAGTGCCATGCCGAAATCGTTCTTCAACTTTTCCACAGCCTTGTAGGGAAAAAGTTGAAAAAGTCTGCCGACAAAATCGATCACATCGCCATCCGCCTGACAGGCGAAACAGTGGAAACGGCTGTCCACCTTCATGCTGGGGTGTTTATCCCCGTGGAAGGGACAGCACATCATACCGTTCCGGTTTACGGCGAAGCCATACAGCTCCGCTGCCTGCCGGGTCGAGATGGCACTCTTTACGTCCGAAAAGACAGAGGTGTTACCCTCCGTCCCAATGGGTTGGGTACAGGCGAAAGGACGAAGCCCGGTGAGGGGCGTGGGTGAGGTTGGGGTTATTCACACATCGATCCGTCAGAGTGTTGTTCATTTGACCTCCTGCTGCGGTACGGCGTGGCTGCGCTCTTCCTTGCGGAAAAAGGCTTCCACGTTCTGTTGTGCGGTGCGGAGTTCACGCAGTTCGATCTGCGCTTTCTTGTAGCGGGTGTAGAACCCGTTTTTCTCCGAGGAAAGGGTCTGGTATTCGGCATCCAGCTTTTTGAGGTCTGGCAGCATCCTGAGCCCGTTGGCCTTGAAATAGGCGCAAGCGGCCTCGTACACAGCAAACTCTGCACGGTGCTGCTCCTTGAACTTGGCGGGATTCCGCACAGTCTGGAGCATCTGTGCAAGGGGCTTGTACTGCCGATAGACCACAAGATGCCCGCGCAGCTCCTTGAGGGAGACCATGCGGGCATCCAGGTCTTTGACCACCGCCAGTGCATCGTCGTGCTGGGTTTGCAGTTCGGCAATGCGCTGGTGTAGGGCATCTTCGCTGAGCAGCTTCTTCTCCTGCAAGAGACACAGGGTCTGCGCCATCGTTTTCAGGTTGAGCTTCTTCGCAGTGAAGACGTAGCCTGTACCCTTGCCCTCTGCGATTTTCGCCTGAATGTCGATCATCTTTCGGATCTTATCCGGCTTCTTCTTGCTGGCGGGCTGGATGGCGGTTGCAAGCTGGATGTTCTGGGAGAGGGCGGTCAGCACCTGTTCCTTTTCCAGCTTTTTGCTCAGTTTCTTGGCGGTGATAAACTTTGTCCGACCGGGTGGGCAGTAGCTCAACCGGCCTCGGCTCTCCTTCACGGCGATGCCGTGTTCCTGCATGAGCAATGCAGAAAATTCCTCGAAGGTGGTGGCCTTGTTCAGCACAGCGTAGATCTGCTTCCGCAGCTTGTCCAGCTCGGTCTGGTAGACGGTCTGGGCGGGCTGCTGTCCTTCAGCGGCAAGTTTGGCGTTGGCATGGTCGAGGCGACGTTGTCCGCGCCGCTGCGCCCAATACTCCCGCTCAGAAACATGGTCGCCTTGGGCTTCCAGCAGATTGATCTGGTTCAGATCGGCTTGCTCGCACATTTCCATGACAGCGACACGGAGGTGCCGGAGCATGGCAGAGGTGCAGCGGTGCTTCTTGCCCGCTTCCCAATCGCACGGCTTATCCATGAAGGACCGCCGTTCCACGGTGCGGACACGCAAGCTGCCGATGACGATGTGGACGTGGATGTTCCCCGCACTGTTGTGACCGTCCGGGTGGGTGCAGACGATGGCGGGATGACCGGGGAAGTTGTCCTTGCAGAACTGCAAGCCAAGGGCTTGCGCCCGCTCCATGGTCAGGTCGTTCTCTACTGCGTCCTTCGGGTCGAAGCTCACAATGTAGTGATGGGTCTTCACGTCCTCCCGCCCGCCGTTCTTGCCGTACTTGCGGTTGGCAATCAGGCAGGCCATAGCGAACGAAGATTCGCCGCACTCAAGGGTGTCGAGCAGGTACGAATCCCGCAGCTTGGGTCTGCCCTTCTCGTCCAGAATGGGCAGACCGGTGTATTCGTTGTGCTGAAAGGTGAGATAGCTTTCGGCGGCGGCATAGTTAGAGTTTTTCGAGGTCAAATGCTTGATGGTTGCCATACAGTTCACCAACCGTTTCTTCGGCTTTCAGCCGAAAGTTCGTGAGTGCGGACAGTTCCTCCAGAATTTGCGCCCGGAGCTGCTCGGTGTCTTTGCCGCCGGAGTTGAAGTGCCGTGCAAGCTGGTTGAGGTTGCTGCCTACCTTGCTGCACTGGGCAGACAAGGCGGCAAGCGCCGCCAGTGCATCCTCGCCACCCTGCGCCACCACAACGGTGTGCTTGACATTCACGCCGTACAGGACGCGGCGGACGAGTTCGGATTGGGTGAGGTGGAGTTCTTTGCAGGCGTATGCGATCCGCAGTTTTTCTTCTGCGGGCACTCTGACCTTGATGATGTGTGTCTTTCGTTTTCGCGGCGTGTCATTGCGGTTCTTCTTTGCGTGTGCGTTCGGACTTTTCATTTCAGTCATATTCGACCTCCTGTGAAAATGATAAATGCCCGCTCCGGGATGGAGAGGGCTATGTAAAGCGACACGCCGCTTTCGCACCAACGGTGCGAAGCTAGAGCAGGGTTTGGGGAAGGCACTCCCCAACAAGGATGACGGAGTGGACAGCAATTTTTCAAGCATTGAAAATTTGTGGCCACAGGTCGATACTTGCTTTCGCCCTTTCCGTGCAACACTGAAAATTTCAGAAGTCGAACCGCAATGCACGTTGGAAATTTTGCAGAGCAAAACGTGTGAAAAGGCAAAGCCCCTGCTCATGGTCACCGTTCACACCGAACGCAGTTCCTGCCCCTGTTTTGCAGCGGCGTTGTCTGGCTCGCCCACACAAAGTGTGAGGTCGTGGCGCAGTATCTCGTTCAGACGGCTTATGTAAGATTCAAGGTACAGTATGAAGAAAGCCGGGCGCAGTGCGGACACTACAACCTGCTTCTTTCAAGCACAAGAATAACACTTTGAAGTTGTACCGTCAACAACTAAAAACAAATTTTGGAAGATTGAACAACTACATAAGATTTTATTTGTGAAAAAGAAAAATACCGCCCATGCAGCGCAGCGATGATTTTGTCGGGTGAAACGGCGGCAAAATAGATCGGGTGTGTTGCGGGGCGGTAAAAATCTTCATAGGGAATAAATCCACACCGTTCTGTACTTTTCTACATAAATGGTGGGATTTGCGATAAAGGGTATCATGGATTGCAGGGTGCGTCAAGATGGTTTTGCAAATTTTATTGCAGTAAAGCGGTGATAGTAGGACTTATATGTGAATTATATAGCAAAAAGGTTTTTACCACTTGTGTTTAACAGCTTTGCATAACGATATTTTCGATGCTATAATAAAATCAAAAACTGCTGTTTGGAAAAGGGAGGATGCTTGCCATGATGCGCTATGAGGAAAGCTGTGACTTCACCACAACGCTGCACAGACGATTGCTCTACATTCTGAATGAAAACCTTCCCGGTTCTACTTGGTATTGTATTGCAATGAAGATGCTGCAATACTATGGTGATTTGGATACGATTTCCATCGAGGAAATGGCATCCCTTTGCACCGTATCAAAATCCTCAATATCCAAATTCATCCGGGTTCTTGGCTATGAGGACTATCGGACATTTCAAAAGCAGGCCGCGATCAATCTAAATCGAAAACAGCGTGGAAACTATTTCGCAACGGATGTTATGCGCTATATTGAGGAACATTCGACAGATGCCTATGTCGATGCAGTGCTCCGGGATATCCGTATGACCTATGAATTATTGGACTGGGAAAAGCTAAATCGACTTGCAGCAGACATTTACCATTATGAAAAGGTTGCAGCATTTGGATGGGACTTTTCCGAAACAGCTGCGTTGGATTTGCAGACAAAACTGCGTGACCATCGCAAATTCATTGTGACCAACATTGACGACCAGAAACAAGCAGATTATATCCGAAATGCGGATGATAAAACGCTGATTATCGTGTTCAGTGATAGCGGTGAATATGTGCAGCGCCCGCAGAGCACGGATTCAATACGGGTACACTGGGCGTTTGAGAACTTCCGAGGGAAAATCGTAATGATTACATCCAACCCGAACGCAGAGAAAAATCCGCTGGTTGACTATTGCCTGCTGTATCGCCGCTGTCGGGAGATACATACCCATCGGATTTTATATGCAGTCCTGACAGATCTGCTGGCTTACCGCTATCGTGAATATCTGCGCAGCAGAAATCTGCTTGCAGAAAACTGAGTTTGAAAATTGCCGTTCTGTACTGGAACTTTCCAGAAACAGAGCGGCTTTTTGTTTTGCTGTGACTATTTCTGCACAAAAATCAGAGAATTGATTTGTGCAGAATGGATGGTTTTGGACTCGTTTTTTCCGAATTGCGAAAACTACTGACAGAGCGTTCTTTTTTTGCTACACTCATGCCAGATCAAGACCGGTCGATCAGAATACGGGGCAGCATCCCCGGATGTTTCACAATACAAGGAGGTTTCTCAGAATGCAGCTATCCAACAACTTTTTATGGGGCGGTGCAACTGCGGATTTTCAGTTTGAGGGTGCCTATCAGGAGGACGGACGCGGCCTGTCCACCCATGACTATGAAACCGATGGTTCGGTACAACACCCCCGCTGCAACACGTTCAAAACGGCAGATGGTCAGTTTGGCGAACTCCCCAGCAGTTTTTTTGCCCCGGATCCCCTCCCGGACGGCGCAGAACCCTGTCTGTACGAAGATCGTTACTATCCCAGCCACAAAGCGGTTGACCATTACCACCGTTACAAAGAAGATATTGCACTGCTGGCAGGCATGGGTATGAATGTTTATCGGTTCTCCATCTGCTGGAGCCGGATCTTTCCGACTGGCGATGAACTGGAACCCAATGAAGCGGGATTCCGTTTCTACGATGGCATTTTTGACGAACTGGAAAAGCATGGAATGCAGCCGCTGGTCACGATCCATCACGATGAGCTGCCGGTTGCACTGGCTTTGAAATACGATGGATGGTCCAGCCGCCACACCATCGACTGCTATGTGCGGTACTGCAAAGCACTGTTTAAGCGGTATGGCAAGCGTTGCAAATACTGGCTTACCTTTAATGAAATCAACGCAGTTCGTGGTTTTGCGGCTTGCGGAACCCACAAGTGCGACAATCAGACCCACTACAATGCAGTGCACAATATGTTCCTTGCCAGCGCACGCGCTGTGAAACTGGGCCATGAAATGATGCCGGGCAGTATGTTTGGTGCCATGTATGCCATGAGTGAGCTTTACCCGGCAACCTGCAAGCCGGAGGATGTGTTTACCCGTTTGCAGAAGCGGCGGGAAAGCTATTACTTCATTGATACCATGGCACGTGGTTATTATCCCAGCTATGCGGCAGACCTTCTGGCACGCCGGGGCGTGATCCTGCACACCGAACCGGGAGATGATGCGATTCTGGCAGCTGGCGCGCTGGACTATGTTTCCTTCAGCTACTACCGTTCCAATGTGTGCAGCACAGAAACCAGAATGAACGTGATCGGCGGCGATCCGAACCCGTATCTGGAACTGACCCCGTGGGGCTGGCCCATTGACCCGCTGGGGCTGCGCTTCCTGCTGAACGAACTGTGGGATCGCTACCAGAAGCCGCTGTTTATTGTAGAAAACGGTCTGGGCGCAGTGGACAAGGTGGAAGAAGATGGTTCCATTCAGGATGACTACCGCATTGCTTTCCTGAAAGACCATCTGCGGGCAATGATGGAAGCAATCGTGACGGACGGTGTACAATGCCTTGGTTACACCATGTGGGCTCCGATCGATCTTGTCAGCCTTTCCACGGGCGAAATGAAAAAGCGGTATGGCTTCATCTATGTGGATATGGATGATAAGGGCAATGGCACATTGGAACGCAAGCCCAAAAAGAGCTATTACTGGATGAAGGATGTCATTGCAAGCAATGGCGAAAAGCTCTGGGCCGAGTAACAGGAATTGGACAGAAAAGGAGAAATCAAATGGCATTCGATGCAAAAAGCGCCGCAGCGGAGATCGTTCGGCTGGTTGGCGGAAAAGAAAACATCAACAGCGTTGCGCATTGCATGACCCGTCTGCGCTTTGTGGTCAAGGATCTGAAAAAAGCAGATCAGGAAGCACTGAAAAAAGTTCCCGGCGTTCTGGGCGTGATCTATGCTGGCGGGCAGCTCATGGTCGTCCTAGGGAAAAACCTGCTGCCCGTGTATGAAACGGTGGTCAAAGACTTTGACCTTTTGGAAGGCGCAGCAGTCAACGAAAATCTGGACGCTCCGGCAGAAAAAAAGCCGCTGACGCTGAAGAGCGCAGGCGTGGCTGTGCTGGAGTATGTTTCGGCAGCGGTCGCCCCGATGATCACGGGTCTGGTGGCAGGCGGTATGCTGAAGGTGGTTCTGCTGCTGATCACGCTGGTCAATGCGGGCTTTGCAGATACTGCGACCTACGCTCTTCTGAGCGGTCTTGCCGATGCGCCGTTCTTCTTTATGCCCATCTTTGCGGCCTATGGCGCTGCGAAGAAGCTGGGCGGAACGCCGATCTACTCCATGATGTGTGCCGCTGCTCTGCTGCATGGCAAGTATACAGCGCTGGTGGCCGCAGGTGAGCCGATCACCCTGCTGGGACTTCCGGTGCGTCTGATGAGTTATTCCAGTTCTCTGCTGCCTGCCCTGCTGATCGCGCTGTGTGCCTACTATCTGGAAAAATTCTTTAATAAAATTATTCCGGGAATTTTCAAGTCCCTGCTGGTCGGTCTGTGCACCGTCACGGTGACGGTGGTTCTGGGCTTTACGGTCCTGGCACCTCTGGGCGGTTATCTGGGCAACTATCTGGCCGTTGTCTTTGGCTTCCTTGGCGATAAGATCGGCTTTATCACTGTGGGTCTGCTGGCTGCTTGCTTGCCTTGGCTGGTCATGTGCGGTATGCACCTTGGCCTGGTGCCGTTCATGACGCAGGCGCTGACGAACCCCGGTTATGATGCCGTGTTCCGCCCTGCATTCATCCTGCACAACATGGCAGAGGGCGGCGCCTGCATCGGTGTGGCACTGCGCACCAAGGACGCTGAAAAGCGCGCCGAAGCACTGTCTATCGCGTTTGGCTGCATCGTGGCAGGTGTTACGGAACCCGCAATCTACGGCATCAACCTGCCCCGTAAGAAGCCCATGTACGGCGTGATGGCCGGTGGTGCTGTCGGCGGTGTGGCTGCTGGTCTGCTGGGCGCAAAAGCCTATGTGATGGGCTACTCCACCGTTTTGGCGCTGCCGATCTTCCAGAACACGATCGTTGCCATGAGCATTGCGATCGTGACAGCGATCGTTGTTGCAGCGGTGGTTACTTATGTGCTGGGCTTTGAGGAAAAGAACTGATTTTTCCCAAAGGAGATAAGAAGAAAATGAAGAAGTTTGCGTATACGATTCAAGATGCAAATGGTGTTCATGCACGTCCGGCTGGTCTGCTGGTGAAAGCAGCAAAGGCACTGGACAGCACCATTACGCTGGAAACCGCAGCAGGCAAGTCCGCTGTGGCAACAAAGCTGATGGCAGTCATGGGGCTGGGTATCAAGCAGGGTGATACTGTTACTGTGATCGTTGAGGACAGCAACGAGGAAGCAAGTGCCGCCGCTATGGAGAAGTTCTTCAGCGAGAACCTGTAAATGAAAGAACGATCACCTAGTGCATCACTCGGTGCAGTAGGTGGTCGCTTGATATGGGATTCTTTGCCTTGCAATGTTACACCAACCGTGTATAATGTTTTTAGAGGATAGCGGCATGATCAGCTATCGGTGGCATTGAAACAATAGACTGGTTCGGCATCAGCCTGTTATGGAGCCAAACCATGGGTTAAGCGATAACCACAAGCCGAATAGATTCACTCGAATCGAACGAAAACGCAAAATGCCCGCTCACCGTGGAGATTCAGCTCCATCGGTGGTCGGGCATTCTTTTGTTATTCAGGCAATACAAGATAGCTATATTCATCAGGAAGAACGATCTTTTCCCATTCGACCTTTTTGGCGGTAAACACGATTTCTGAATACTGTTCCTCGCTGCGGCTCTTGCGATATGTAGCAATAATTCGGTCAGCAGCTTTTACCTTGGTTCGGATATCGCCCTCCAGTACCGTGTTGGGGACGAAACGACCTTCACCGCCATCCCGGACAAACCCCATGCAGGCACTGAGGGAGCCAGCGATTTTGTCAGTGTACAGCTTAGGCTGGCTCATGTTGTAATCGCCCAACATTTTTGCGGAGAGGTTCTTCTTCATCAGACTGGGCAGAACCCGCATTTTCATTTCGGTGGTTCCGTCTGCGGAAAATTCAAAGTCCGCTTCGGTCAGACGCTTGTCATAGCACAGATTGAAAAAGTGTCGGGCATTGATGCCAGGCTTGCGCAGCTTAAAGCCTGTCATGTGCAAGAAGTTACCAATATCGAATGTGACTTCCAGACAATGGACATTCTTGTGCTTGTCCGTGGTGATGAACAATAGGCTTCTGTCTACCAGATTTTCTTTATACAATGGCGCACAGGAAAAAACGATGGACAGTGCTTCTTTTTTCGTCATGGTTGATTCTGCGCTCCTTTGCGTTTTTACAAAATAAAAGGGACACCTACAACACCGTGGTGCTGTCCGATGTCCCTTGCGACTGATTTTATCGTTGTCCGCCAACCTCAGGCCCCTATGTCCTGCATCGCTTTCGGGTTTTATCGTTGCCCGCCAACCTCAGGCCCTTACGTCCTGCATCAGATCGGATTTTAGGTGTCAGCCACACCAGCGGAATGACGTCCGCTTTCCTATCTATATTATATTCGATTTGCGTTCAAATAGCAATGGCCTTTGTAAAGATGATTCTTTAATTTTTTGCGAATAGCTGCTGAATCATCAATCTTCCAGTCTGCCATGGTCACAGCCAAGGGAAAGATAATGCTCTATCTCTCCACCCAGCACAAGCTGGGCATACTCCAATGGCTTGTTGTAGAGCAGCCAGTCCAGTTCTGCTCGCTGCGCCGGGGTGTTGCCGTACTCATCCTCGATAGCGATACAGTCGATGGCAACGGTGGAGCCATCCGCAAACCGGGCTTCTACCCGGTTGGTGTCCATATTGAAGCGGCAGGAAAGCAGTTTGTTCATGGTGAACCTCATTTCTATATCAATTGGTGTCTGTTCGGATGTCCTAAACCCTGCCATAAAACCGGTGGTTGATTTGTCCATTGGGCTTTGTTTTGCCCGTCTGCACATTTTTGCACACTTTTTGCACACCTGAATAGCTGGATAACGGTTGCAAAGCGTTACACTGTATGCAAATAATGCGGTGTGTGCAAATATTAATTTTGCGATGACACGATAAAACTGGCGTTTCTTCGCACTTTTGAAATTTGACGAATGATGCACCTTGGATTCTTTTAATCAGAGGGCCAGGGATTCGAGTTCCCTCGAGCGCACCAAAATCCCACGAAGAATCGTAAGATTCATCGTGGGATTTTCTTTTTGTTCTCAAGCTGCACGGTTTTTGCACGGTCCGCATTTTTCGTGTCAGATGGAGTAAGTCTGTGAATTACTTTGCAATTCGTGCTATTTTTTGCAATTCAGGTCAGCAGAGCCAGGCGAAGCTGCGCTTTTACGGCAGGGTCTGCGTCCTTCAGAAGCTCCAAAAGTGCCGACACGGAGATGGTCGGTTCTGCTTCAATCGGGGCAGCCTGCACAGGTGTTGTTCCCTGTACGGCTTTCACATCACCGCCGGAGATCATCAGTTGATAGGTGGCACTGGAATGCCGCAGACCGTGAAACACAATGCGAGTGAACTCCGGGTGCTCGTCCTGCCACTTGATGAATTTTTTGCGGATGAGGATCGGCTCTACCGCCAAACCGTTGGGCAAGCGCAGGAGCATCCCACTGTTGCGATAGCGTTCCGGGTCAACGGCTTCGTCCATTTCCAAACGATTCAGCCAGTGTTTCAGTTCTTCTTTCAACACTGCCGTCATGAAGATGGTTCGGTTGGAAGACGCTGTTTTAGTCTTTTTGAGCACCAGCGTTGTGGTACTACCCTCGCGCTTATCCTCAAACTCCTGCAAGATGCAGCCCTTGCCCGTTTTTGCCAGCGATGCCTTTTGGACACGCTGCATACACTTGTTGATGCGGAACGTGCCCGTGCCGTCTGCTCCATCAAAATCAAGATCTTCCGGGGTCAGGCCAGCGACTTCGCCCTCTCGCAATGCACCCACCAGCGTAAGATGGACTGCCAGATGCAGAATCGGGTCCTCCATGCTGGCAAGTGCGGCCCACATCTCGTCCGCGTCCCAGATGGCGTGCTCCTGGATCGATTTCTTGGGGCTGTCCACCGGAACGGGGCTTTTGACGAGGATGCCCCACTCCACCGCATACTGGAACGCTGTCCGCAGCAGGCGGTGTACCTCGTGGATGGTTGTGCCGGAGAGAAGCCGCTTCTTCTGCTTTTCCGAAAGAACCTGCTTTTTGCCCTCAAGATACTGGCCGCAGGGCGTTTTGCCAAGGGTAGCATACAAATCTTCCAGATGGTAGGGTTTGAGCTTTTGCATCTGCATATCGCCGATGTACGGAATAATGAGGTTCTGGACTGTTCCCAGATTGGATTGATAGGTGCAGGGTGCCCATTTGTGCTTGTTGCATTGCTTGGGAAGCCACTCCATCAAAAACTCTTTGACGGTGATGGTGGACGGAATCAGAAATGTTCCGTTTGCCAGTTCATGTTCGATTTGTTTTTTGCGGTTTATTGCCTCCTCCTTTGTGGAAAAACTTTCCCATTTGTTGCAGTTTTTACCCTGCTCGTCTTGGTAAGTATAGCGGACACCATAGGAGCTGCCGCGTTTTGTGATATATGCCATACGTTATCTCCTTTTTCAAGCTGCCCGGAGCCACGCATCGAAACTGTCTTTCGGGATGCGGATGCTTCCGCCGACCCGAAGAACACGGAATTCGGTGGTGCTGTTGCACAGGTTGTAGGCAGAACGCAGGCTGATGGCCAGCATCTGCGCAATTTCCTCCACCGTGTACACCAGTGTTGTGGCTTTCAGGCTGTCAGTCGGAGACTTGACGGCATTGGTTTGAGTGACTACTTCCATTGTATCGTTATTCGGAATGGTCTGCAAGATATTTTTCGTATAATTTAAAGATTTCACAGTTTCGGTCGCAACAGGCCGAGATTTGTTCATAGGCAAAACCTCCATGTTTTATTTTTGATGTAAGTTCAAAATCACCTGCTCACTCTGCTCATCCTGCACCTATTGCACACTGTGAGCAGGCTGAGCAGGGCTTTTTCAAGTTGATTCTTATTTTTTAATCCCACGGACTGGGAACATCAACGGGTAAAAACAGGTCAACGTCTACATTGTGAAAGCCCCGATTTGTGCCGATGCACTTATCATCGTAGACGATGCCCAGACTTTTCTGATTATCTTTTAGATGGTGGATAAAGGTTGATGCTGCCAGCGGCTTTTCCAGGTTATCCAGACACCAGCGTTTGTAGACCTTATAGAAATCGGTAGACTTGCACTTGGCCCCCTGCCGAATTTCAAAGTAGCCCTCAGATTTGAGAAAGCCCAGAATGTTGTTGCCCTGCTCCATCGCTTCTTTCAGATTCGCGGCGGTGCGTTCGCTGATGGTAAACTGATAGTTGTTCCGAATCAGCCGATGAAGCCCCTCCAATGCCCAAAGCAGGATACCTTCTTTTTCGTTCCGCATCTTGTCAATGAGAAAAGGATCATCCACCCGGCCAACGGGCTTTTCCTTAGTGGTGAGCAACAGCTGGCGGCGATAGAAACCGTTGGACTTGTCATAGAGCGCGTGTAAACTGCCGTTTCCGAAGCAGGCAAACCGAACATACAGCGTACCCTGCACACTCTGCTGTCCTTTGCGCTCAATGTCAATTTTATCTTCCAGCGTGACAAGAGTTTTAATGTTGTTGGTCTGCGGCAGGGCCTCAGTTTTCATGTCATCGTCCACCAAAAGCAGCTTGTACTCCAAGTCTGCACGGGCAAAGCGGTTGGTTTCCACTTTTTGTAGACTGCCTGTGTACATACTGTTGCCGAACAATTCTCGCAGAATCAGCCCGATTCTGGATTTTCCCTCGCCGCCCTTGCCGACCATCAGCAGCATTTTCTGCGCTTTGGTAACAGGCAGCAGGCAATAGCCAATGTATTCTTGCAAGGCCGGAATATCTTCTTCGTATAGCAGTTCGTTCAAGAATTGTAGCCAGCGTGTCGGTGCTGGTGCTTCTGGCACATAGGAGATGGGCAGTCGGTTCATGCAGTATTCTTTTTCAGGGGTAAAGTGACCGTCCACAAAGTATGTGCCGTTTCGGACATGGATGCGGTCTGTCTGAATCTCCGGCGACTCGGATGCACAGGCCAGTTTGATAGCCTGCACGATGTGTTCAATGCGCCGCGCTACGCTGGTGGTGGCATAATAGCGAATCTGCTCATAGATTTCCTTTTTCAGTGGAGCTTCATCCTCCACCATGCCATCTACCGTAAATAGCCTGCCTTGAAAGCAGCGCATGGGGGTGCAGGCTCAAAAAGTAATCTGCGAACAATGGTTCAATGATTTTCCCGTTGTCACCCACCCAGTTTCGGGCAGGTGCACTATGCTGCATCTTCGGTTTCCTTGCGATTGCTTTTCCAAGAGCGGTCACTTTCAATAGTTGTTGCTTTTCATTTGGACCTTCCTGCAAAAGAATATCCAGCAGATATTGCACACGGTCTGCATAGTGTAGACTTGCTACAAAACAAGGATGCAGGGATGCTTCTGGATTTTTGGGTGCATAGGCCATGCGCCAATTTGCTAGCAGAGAACGATAGCCACACAGGATTTTGTAGAATTGCTCTTTCGGACTTAGCGGTTTTTCCACCGGCTTACAGGGAAGTGGTTGAAAATTATCTGTTGCAGAAAGTCCAAAATCTGTAGCCAGCTTTTCAGCCGCCTGCCGCAAAGAAAGTTGAAACAGTTTTGCGGTGAGGTCGATTACATCACCATCCGCTCCACAGCCAAAACAGTGAAATCGAAAATCCACTTTCATGCTGGGATTGCGGTCTGCATGGAATGGACAGCAAATCATGCTGCTGCGGTTTGGACGAAAACCATAGGCTTCTGCGGCTTGTCGGGTGGTGATATTCAGCTTTACGATTTCAAATAAATTGTTGTTCTTGAAGATTTTCCTCCTTTACAGTTCTATGCCATGACTTCGCTTCTTCGGTTTGGTGCATATCTGCTCACGCTGATGGATTTCTTCCTGCCGCCGATGCAGCTTTTGTAGAACAGACGGACGGGAATCCTCTTTGATTTGCTCCATGGCTGCTTTTTTCACCTCTGGGATATAGAAGAACTGCGTCCCTCTTGAAAGAAGGCTCTTGATTGCCCCAATGATATTTTTCCGCAGGCAGAGTATTTGTTCTTCTGCATATTTTCTGGTGCGGAAGTCTGCAATTCGTTCTGGTTCCATTAACCATTCCAAATGTTGATCAATTTCATTTACAGCCTCCTGTAATGCTTTGTTTAATCCAACATCGGAAACCGCAAGGACCGCTTGGTCATAAGAACCATTTACCGCATCATTAAACAAATCGTTTACATCTACCCATTGCGAAAACAGTTCTTCTAATTCGTTCTCCTGGCTTCTAATTTTTTCATTGTTTTTCGAAATCTCTTCAGATTGCCTTATCGCCTGATTGAATAGTTCAGCATATTCATCTCGCTGGTTACGGCAATCTTCCAGCAATCCGACATATTGAATACTTTGTTCTTGCAGTTCTTTCTTCTGTTCTGCAATCCGTTCATTTTGCTTTTTCAGAATGTAATCCTGCTTTTCCAGATAAGTTCGTCCGCCGTATTCTGGCACTTCGTCCAGTTCCAGACCATGGCGTTTGGCAATCTCAAACAGCATCGTGCGGCAGGCTGCATCGAATGTGATCTTGCGGTTATTATAACGTCCAAGGGGCTTGTCCGGCTTTGGCAGCTCAAAGCCAAGTGCTTCCAATGCCTTCTCCTGCTGGGGAGCAATCTCGCCATATTTGTTCTCGCAATCGAACACATGCCGTTCGTGGATGTGCGGCGTTCCCTCATCCAGATGTAACGCCCAATCCAGAATGTGAACGTGCTTGCCAAAGCGCTCGTGGAACTCATCCATAAATTCTGTGGCGATTTGAAAAAGTTCTTTCGGGGAAGCGTGGCTCTCCAGCGTTCCAAGCTGATAGATGCTTTCTTCGGGGCAGGTTTTCTTGCTGGCGAGCAAATCTTCGGTGGAGCGGTTTCGCTCGGTGTGCCGGATTTTGGCGTTGCGCTCATTCTGTCTTTCGGTGAAGTTGGTGTAATGGAGTTTGTAGTAGAGCTTTTCGACCTCTTCAAAAGTGTCGGCCAGACTTTCCTCACTCTTGGGCTGCAGAGCAGAGCGGATGCCGTTATAACAATCCCAATAAATGTTTTGCTGGACACGTTCCGGGTCGATATGCTCGCTGTTGGCAATTTCAAAACTGCGGTCATTGTGCTTTGGGTTATAAGTGCCGTGCTTTCCGGCGCGGCCATTGTGTCGGGTTAGTTTCAGCGACCATCTCTCCTTTCTGGGGTCACGCAGAGAGCGCCGTGCGCGGGGTAGGGGCAACGCGGTGCAGCGGAGCTGCAAATCTGCCGCCTGCTATGCGCCAGATAATACCCAGTAGGATATGACGCAGGGCATCACATCCACTGGGCAAGGCTGCCGCCCTTGACCCGCGCAAAGATCTGCGATCTCTGCACTCTTGCGCCGAACAACCTGACAGACAAGACTTGTGAAGTCCTCTCTGCCAGCTTGCCCGGTTCTTCTTCGGTGTCGGTCTGCCCGCAAGCTGTTCCTGCCCGATTTCCTCCGGCGTACGGCTTCTTCTTGGTGCGCTCTTGTCGTGGCGGCACTTCTCCGAAAAAGCATAGTAGCTTGCAGCCGATCATGTTGTTGTCAAGGTACAGTGTGGTTTTGTAAGAAGTTGTGGACTTTCCAAAATGCAAAGGGGTTCGTTTCTGAAAGTAGTCCCTACACCCTATACAAACTTAACAGGGTGTTTTTAAACGGGGGGCTTATGAAAATTCAGGGAATTTTCACTTTTTCAAACAACCTCCTATATCTATAACATTCTAAAAAGGGTGTTTGGCAACCTGATTTTCAAATTTTGTTTGGAAAACTTCTTACACCAATATGAATCTATAGGGCCGTTTTGGAATACAATTTTGGACAAAAAGAAAAACGGCAAAGTTCGCAATAGAACCTTACCGTTTTGGGGAATGCTGCACAGCAGCACCGTATTATTTCTTTTGGTTTATTATTTCATAACTGCGTTCAGCAATGTCTGATAGTCACTCACCACATCGTACACCACGTTTTCATCGTTCAGTGCCTTGAAATGTGCACGGGCACAATCAATTTTCGCCTGTTCTACCGGGGTGATGTGATTGAGCTTCATGGAATCCAGTGTGCCTTTGGTTTCAGCAACAAAGTAGATGTGCTTGACTGTGCCCTCATAGAACGCAATCGCCCAGTCGGGATTGTATTTTCTAACAGGTGTGGAAATATAGAACCCATCCGGCAACTTTACATAGACTGCCACATCACGGTTCGTATCAAGGAACGGCTGGAACAGAGCAAACAGGAGTGCAGGAACAAAAACAAGGCCCAGGCGCCCCACAAGGGCAAACCTGAGCTGGAGTTGTAAGGAGGTGCGTATATGCCCCATTATGAATATGGCAAAGATTATCCCTTTGCCGCCTTCATCACCAATCTGGGCAAGTACAACGAGGGCTCCCTGGTGGGCGAATGGGTGAAGTTCCCCACCACGGCGGAGGAGATGCAGAAGTTGTTTGAGCGGATCGGGATCGGCTCCAAGGATGACTTCGGGCAGCCCTACGAGGAGTGGTTCATCACCGACTATGACTGTTATGTGGACGACCTCTATGACAAACTGGGCGAGTACGAGAACCTGGACTGCTACGATGTGTACCCCGACATCCGCGACCATGACGACCTGGGGCGGTATTACATTGAGGAGCTGGACGCCATTCAGGTGCCGGAACACCTGAAAAACTACATCGACTACGAGGCCTACGGGCGGGACATTGCCCTGGAGGAAGGCGGCCAGTTCACCGACCTGGGGTATGTGCGGGATACCGGGTACATATCAATACACAACCACTCTGAAATTATTTTTAATATTGCATTTTCCGATATTCTGTCGGTAAAACCTGCGTCACATCCTTGAATGCCTTAGAGAACTTCCCTTGGGTCTCATACCCTACCTGAGCGGCCATATCGGCAATGGTGGCATCGGTCTCCCGAAGTAGCTTCATGGCTTGGTGTACCCGGATACTCCTTCATATAGGTGGCAATGGGCAAACCGTAAACTGCTTTGAACACTTCTTTCAGCGTAGAAGTATTGATGAGATACGCTTTTTTGTACTCTAGCCTGGCAGGCTGCACAAGTCATGCCTGTGACATTGTACTTTTCCTGCATTTTTTGAAACCTCCTTTGCCGGAAAATAGGACACCCATACGGGGTGTCGATCTTTCTGGTTTCCAGTATAGTCCGGCAAAAGAGGCTTGTATCGTCCATTCAGAAATCCTTTTTGCCCAAATGGAAGAGTTTTTCCGTGTAACGATCCAAAATTTCCTGCAAGGTGATGCTACGCATAGACTCCTCTGCTCTGGCCTGTATCAAGTCGTAACAGTCCCGCAGAACCAGTTGAATATTTACTCCTACACCACAGGCGGGGTTGGTATGGGTATCCTGGTGAAGCAGTGGCTTGTCACCCTCTACTGCCCGATAAGCATCCAGCAGTGTAATCTGGCAAGGCTCTTTGGCAAGAGCAGGGCGCGGGTGTCCCTTCACGCTGGTGAGCAGCCCGCCTTTCCGCAAGGCAGACATGAGCTGGCGCACATAGGCCGGGTTAGTTTGGACACTCTCCGCCAATTTATCGCTGGTTAGTTCACAGTCTGGATGCAAGGCGATGAAAGCCAAAATATGAACGGCGTCACTGAGTTTAGTAGTGTATTTCATTCTATGATCCCCATTTCCCTTTGATGTTAGTTTTATTATAACAGCATATTGACACTGACGCAAGCTTGTGCTAAGATAAATTGAAGTAAAAATAAAAATAACACCAACTTGAAAGGAATGGAGACAATGAACTTCTATGATGATCTGGTCATGCAGACCCAGATGAATTATTCCAGGCACTATCCTATCTATGCTTCCGGCGGTACGCCTTATCAGCTGACTGACAAAAAGCCGCTGCCGTATAGCGAACAGATCCATCGTTTGGTACAGGAGGTAAAGGAAGCTGACTGTGTGGTAGTGGGCGGGGCCTCCGGCCTGTCCGCTGCCGGTGGCGGAGATTTTTACTACGAGGACAACGACTCCTACCGCAAATACTTCCGCCCTTTTGCCGAGAAGTACCACTTCAAAGGTGCTTTTGCAGGGATGATGCACCCCTGGAAGACAAGGGAAGACTATTGGGGGTATCTCGCCACCTTCCTTCACACCACCCAGACCGCACCGGTGCGTCATCCCTATCTGGATTTAGACGCTTTGCTGAAGGGCAAGGACTTCTTCATCCTCACCACCAACCAGGATACCCAGTTCGTCAAACTTTACCCGGAGGAGAAGGTGGCAGAGATCCAGGGGGATCATCGCTTCTTCCAGTGTGCCGCCTGTTGTACCGATGACACTTGGGATGCGGTAAAGCCGGTGGCTGATATGGTAGCCGCTATGGGGGATGACACGAAGATTCCTACGAATCTCATTCCCCGGTGCCCCCACTGCGGCGGTGAGGCATTCCCCTGGGTGCGAGGATATGGGAATTTCCTGCAAGGAAAGAAATATGAAGAACAGTACGAAAAAATTTCTCGCTACATACTGGAACACAAAGACAGCAAAATTCTGTTCCTGGAGCTGGGCGTTGGTCGAATGACTCCCATGTTTATCCAAGAACCTTTCTGGAGCATGACCCTCAGCTTTCCCCATGCTCGGTATATTGCTGTCAACAACAAGTATGACTTCCTGCCCAAGCAGTTGGAGGACAATGGCATGACCATTGTGGCCGACATTGCTCAAGTGCTACGAGATGCACGGGACACCATGGGCAGTGGAGATAACAATCAATGAGGGTTGGAAACAATTCTTGTTGTTGGAACTTGGCGTGGGTGAGATGACACCCAGTATCATCAAACTGCCCTTCTGGGAACTTACTGTCAAAAACGAAAACGTCTTTTATGCATGTCTTAATCGAGAGGCAGCTCATAGGCCAGAGCATCTGCGGGGACGCAGCCTGTATCTGCAAGGAGATTTGGCGGAAACTCTAGCTGCCCTCCGGCAGATGCGATCCATTGCAGCAACCATAAAATAGAAAGGAGCGAACGAATATGATTGATTGGAACCCTATTGCGGAAAAATTCAGAGAAGCGGACGCTATCCTGATCGGGGCCAGTAACGGCCTGTCCATCACCGAAGGATTGCATTTGTTCGCAGATAATGCAGCCTTTGATGACTTGTTTGGAGATTTCAAACAAAAATACGGTTTACATTGTATTTTGCAGGGCATGATGGCCGGATGGCCCAGCGAGGAGGAAAAATGGATCTTCTGGGCCCGGCTCATCCATCATTACTGCGGGCAGTACCAGCCTACGCCGGTGATGAACGATTTGAAGGCCATTGTGGGAGAGAAAGATTACTTTGTCGTCACATCAAACGGAGAAGGTCACTTTGAACTGTGTGGCTTCGATCCGACGAAAATCTATGAGGTCGAGGGCAACTGGTTTACGATGCAATGTGCCCGTCCCTGCCACGACACGCGCTATCCCAGTTTGAAACTGGCGGAAAAATTGGCGGTGGCTGAGCAAGACGGCCGCATCCCCACAGAGTTGGTGCCGCGTTGTCCCAAGTGCGGAGGTCCCATGGACATCCACATGGGCGCGGGTCAGAGAATGATTCCGGATACCGCTGCTCAGGCACGGTTCCAAAACTTTCTGAAAACCTACCACGGAAAGAAACTGGTGGTTCTGGAGCTGGGCATTGGCTGGCGCAATCAGCTGATCAAGGCTCCATTGATGAGGCTGGTGGCAAACGAACCCAATGCCACCTATGTGACCATCAATCTGGGTGAGGTCTACATTGCGGACAATATTAAAGAAAAGTCCTTCGGTCTGGACGGTCGCTTGGACGAATTGCTCCCTGCTCTGCGGAAAGCGTGCGGTATATGACGATTCCAAAAGCTATTCAAGGTGACTATCATTACTGGCACAATTTTCTGGATATCCTGCACATCTGTCAGGTGGACAAGTTCCTGGGCGATGAGGACAAGAAGGGCCTGTATGCTTGGAACGGCTTCGGGAAAGTTGCACCTGCGGCAGAAGGCTAAATCTTAAAACGGTAAGGAGGCATCAGCGGTGGCTGTTTGTATTAAAGACTGTATTCAGAACATGAATCTGGTGATTGGCTGTACGATCGGTTGCAGCTACTGCTACGCCAGAAATAATGTCCGCCGGTTTCACATGATCGACGACTTTGAAAAGCCAGAGTTTTTTCCCAATAAGCTGCGGCTGATGGAGAAAAAGCGCCCACAGAATTTTCTGCTCACCGGCATGAGCGATTTTTCCCACTGGAAGACAGAGTGGCGGGAACAGATATTTGACAAGATGACTGAGAATCCGCAGCACCAATATCTGTTTTTGACCAAGCGACCGGAGGATATTGTGTTTTCCACTACCCTGGAGAATGCTTGGTTTGGTGTATCTGTTACCTCCAGCAAAGAGAAAAACCGTATCCGGACTTTGCGGGAGCATATCCATGGCGGACACTATCATGTGACCTTTGAACCTATGTTTGATGAGGTTGGCATGGTAGACCTTACCGGAATTGAGTGGATCGTCATTGGGACTGAGACCGGACATAGGAAGGGCAAAGCCGTATCGAAACCGGAATGGGTGTGGAACCTGACACATCAGGCCCATGCGCTTGGCATCCCTGTTATTTATGAAAGAAGATCTGCTACCTATCATGGGAGAGGCACAGATGGTACAAGAATTTCCCCCGGCTTTTTACCGGGTATTGGAGGAACAAAAGACATGGCGGAAGTAAAAGAGAGCGGCATTCTGATTCAGGATGCAGAAACCAAAAATATTATGACAAAATCCACCCTGCCGGTGGGAGGCTATTCCGTCAATCCTTATGTAGGCTGTACCCATGGCTGCAAATACTGCTACGCCTCGTTTATGAAGCGATTTACCGGGCACACCGAACCGTGGGGTACATTCCTGGATGTGAAACATTGGCCAGCAATCAAAAATCCGCAAAAGTACAAAGGGCAGCGCGTAGTTATCGGTTCAGTGACCGATGGATATCTGCCCCAGGAGGCTCAGTTTCAGAACACCCGAAAGCTTCTTGAACAGCTCCGGGGCAGTGAGGCAGAAATTCTCATCTGTACCAAGTCGGATTTGGTAATCCGTGACATCGACCTTCTGAAAAAATTGGGAAAGGTCACGGTCGTTTGGTCGATCAATACATTGGACGAAGGCTTTAAAAATGATATGGACGATGCCGTCAGCATCAAGCGACGGCTGGAGGCCATGAAGCAAATCTATGATGCGGGCATTCGCACCGTTTGCTTTATTGCCCCTGTCTTTCCGGGTATCACGGATTTTGAGGCTATCTTCCATCAGGTTAGAAATCAATGCGACCTGATATGGTTAGAAAATCTAAACCTGCGAGGCGGATTCAAAAAAGACATCATGGACTATATTTGTAAAAAATATCCTGACTTGGTTCCGCTGTACGACGCTATCTACAATAAGGGAGACAGAAGCTACTTCCGTGGTTTGGAGGATCAAGCGGAACGGCTGGCACAAGAAAACAGCTGTCCCTTCGTGGACAACGAGCTGCCCTACGGCCGGGCAGAGCCTGGGCACCCGGTCATTGTGAATTACTTTTACCATGAGGAAGTTCGTGGCTCGGAAAACACCGGGCGACGCAACCCAAAAAAATAATTTGTGAAATAAAAAGGTTCTGACATGGAGCTGTGCTTCAATGTTAGAACCTTTTTTAGCACTGTTTACCCATTCAGAGGTTTTCTTATAAGGAAAGTACAGCCCACTCGTCTACGCCTTTATGGAGAGTGGGCTGTGTGTTATCTATTCAGTATGTATGAATTTTTTCTCTTCATCGGAGGTTTGTACTCCACTCCAGTCGATTGTAATACGTTCTTGAGATGCATCGCTTAAACAGTTTTGCTTAACAAGCGTTACTCAAGTTCTTCTAGATATTTTGATTATTCATATTATCATAGCTATACAGCGGATGATTATCAAAATCTTATCAGCGGTGATAAATTCTATTAGGAGAGGAAGCAACACATCACTGGGGCTATCTTGCCGTCGCAGCATCGTTCTTGGACAGCAGATACACACAATATTGGTTCATGCTGATGCCCTCCCGCTTGGCGTGTTCGGTCAGGGACTTGTGCAGGCTTTTGGGAATTCTCAGCTTGAACTGGCCGGAATAGCTTTCCAGATCGTCTGGCTCCCGGATGGGGATACCATCCTCTAGGGCAGCCTCCAGCCAGGCCCGTTTGGCATCCTGGGCGTTGGCTACTGCGGATTCCACTGTTTCCCCACAGGTGATACACCCAGGCAGGTCCGGGTAGGACACCACAAAGCCGCCCTCGTCATGATCTTCTACAATCTCCATGCGGTAAGGCAGGGTAAGATATTCATTCAGTGTTTTCATTGACACCCTCACTTTCCACAACTTGTTTGACCATTTCTACATAAGCCTTTTGGATTTGTTCGTACTTTGGCATGGTAATCGGCTGACATCTAGGCTTTCAAAACGTATAATGCCTGCTGCCGCCTCTGGGAGCGTTCATTACATACCCAAAGGACTCCAAAACTTTTCGCAACTCCTCAAACCGGAGGCCTTTGCTCAGGGAACAGATTCTTTCCAGTAGCTTATCCCATTTTGACATTGCAATCCCTCCTGTCCCCTATATTATATGTGGTGTTATATATGGTGTCAAGTGCTTTTTAGAAAAAGCAATTCATATCATTCAATTTTTTGAAATAAGCTTTGTATTTTCATATCAGTGTGTTATCATGTTCGCCAACCGGAAAGAAGGTTGATCCCTTGCATTAGGTTTCCCGGGAGGCTGGAACGGCATCCACACCTTCCCGGTGCGCATACCATCCCAGCCTCCCGGGAAATCGGTAGCCGAGGGGCGGTTAAGCCGCCCCCTGTAATAGATTTCTACCAGAGCTGTAATCAATTTTGCGTGTATCTGTGCCGTAATTAATTTTGCGCATAACTCTTGACACTACCGCAATTTACAATCTAGTTTTGCATATTTCTCATCATAATCCGAGCAGAAAAACACTTGATAATACCCCAAAGGCACTTTCTGATTCTGTGTCAAAAGGCTTCCGGCTACCATGCAGATCAAGGATACAATCCAAGCGGGAATAAAGGCGTTTACGCCACCCATGGCAACGCCCCACCAGGCTTTGGTGTAAGGGATAATACTGGACAGAAAATAACAGACAATATACGTTCCATAACCACCAATCGTGGAGAGGATCATACCGGTTTTTGTGGCCTTTTTCCAATAAAATCCTAAGAGGATTGGCCAATACCAGCCGCCGCCAATGCTGCCGAGAGCAAAGTTAATCATGTACTGTGTAATGTCTGTAGGCTTCAGAGCAACCAGCACACCAATCACACCGACGCCAATAATGACGCCATAATTGATTCTGCTCTGCGTTTTTTCAGGAACTTCCTTCATGAGGCAGTCGACGATGAAATCCTTTGCCAGAATAGCACCGGCAGAGATGCATATACCGGCAATGGAGGATTGAACAGCAGCGAACACACCAGAGAAGATAATGCCGCCCACCCAGGAAGGAAGCAGATTAGTGGCCACAAACATAGAGGTGTAGTCAGCAACAGCAATATTCGGATTGATTGCACGGACCAGTGGACCAATCATGCACATCAGGCCGTTGACAATAAAGAAAGTTAATGTGGCGATCAAAATCCCCAGCTTCAGCTTTTTGTGGTCGTTATATGTCATGGAAACAGACAAGGAATGAGGCATGACACCAACACCAACGCCGAAAAAGAGGGACAGGCCCAGGATATTCCAAAAGGAACCGGAGGACTGCGCTTGGAGAATTGTTGGGAAGGTAACGGCAAGGCTCTGCATAGCCTGGGTGACGCCTCCATACATTTGGGTGTTTTTAAATATCAAAACGCCAATGATAGAAAACGTGGCCGCTAGCATAACTACACCCTGAATAACTGCTACCTTTGCCAGAGATTTTACACCGCCTGAAACCGTGTAAACAACAGAGATAATAATCACCAGGAACAAACCGAGATAGTAGCTGTTGCTGCCAGTGACGGCCGCAAAGATTTTGGCACCGGCGGAAATTTGACCGCATCCAAAAAACACCAGGCCCAACGCGCCCGTGACTGCCAGCGCGCCCACAACACCCTTGGACTGAAAACGGAGGCGCAGCAGCTGCAAATAGGAAACTGCGCCGGTCCGTTCACGCAGAATAGCAATTTTCCGTCCAACAGCACCAAGACAGTAGGCGGAGGTCAGAAATCCGCTGTAATAAATCAGAGGGGAAGCAAATCCGACCGCGTAGCTGAGGCCGGGAGCCGCAACCATGGAACCGCCGGACATTGCGTTTGTCGCGGCAATCATGGCGATGGAAAATGCACCGATGTTGCCGCCTCCTGTAAGGAAGGACGCGAGGTTGTCGGAGCCACCCTTCCGGGCCTGTGCTTTTACATAGAATCCGAATCCGACGATGATAATTGAATACACCGAAAAGATTAGCAGCATGGTGACCGAAGTAGAGCGGGCAATGGTAAAGCCGCCAAGATCCTGTGCCATTATTTCTCCCCCTTTCTATTAGCTCTTGCTGTCAGCGGAAATTCGTCCCATTTACAGATATGAACGATGCCAATGATGGTCATGATGGTGTAGATAATTGTCGCACCGGAAAACCAGAGAGGAAACCCCAAAAAGTATGTCATCTGTGTGGGATCGCCCGTCCCGAAATAAAACATCCAGCAGGTGCCAATTATAGATGCGACAATGCCAAGAATGTGCAGAAACAAAGCGCTCTTTTTGCTTGCTTCAAAGCGCGGATCATAATCAGTGATGGCCGCAGTGTCATAATCACAGCGGTCCAAATCGTGATTGCTATTCACGTTCAATACGCTCCTCTCTAAAATTGTCTATGTGGAATCAGAATTTGCCCGTTTTCGCGTAACGATTCAACTCTTCGGCGTTTCTGCCGCTGATGCCGAGTACTTCGGCAGTTCTGCCGTTTTTGAACCAATCTGTGTCATGGGCGACACCGACCAGAGTGATCACAGCATCCATGATGGGCGTTTCAATGCCCAGCTGATCCGCGATAGAGGCCCAGCAGACCAGAGCGATTGGGATATCTTCCGTCAGATAGCGGTAGTTGATATCATTGGGGCCGGCAATCGAGGTGAGGTTGTGGCAACCGTGGCCCATAGCATACAGTGGCACCCAGGAATCGACCTTATCGACGCCAGCAAAATCCTCCAGAGCATGGATATCATAGCCGAGCGCCTTACCAATTTTTAGCCGCTCCTTGTTAAGGAGAACGTCAATTTTCAGACCGGAGGGTTGGAATCCGTGCTCGTACAAAAAGAAGTTGACATCTGGCTTTTCGATGTTGCTGAGGTTGACAAGGCAAGGACCAGGGTGTACAGTAGGATTAATCAAGCTTAGACCGCACTCAAGAACATCGCTGTAGAGACCGGGGAAATCATAGACATCCTTGCGAATCTGATCGTAGTATTTCTCTGCGGCGGCGGCGGGGAAAAACGCGATAGGTGCTAGATGACGCTCAAACATACGAACCTTGCCTGGTTCTACCCGTCTGGTGCTGAAAGGCGGGATCGTAGATTCCACAAAGATGGGGCAAGTAGGGTCATCGCCCCATACGTTCTTGTAAATCAGAGAGGCCATACAGCCGTTGAAGGTAATCACGATCTGCTCAGCTGTGGTATGCCCCTTCAGGATTTTGGCAAATTCCTCATGACGATTGCCAGGGACACAGACGATGATATAGTCTGCACCCTTTACAGCCTCGTCAATGTTGGAAGTCACCACATCGATCTTTTCTTTTGCGTTAAATTCGCCGACGCATTCGATCTCATGAGAAATCGCGATGGTCTGGAATCTGGAGAACAGATAGTCAGGCGCAAACAGCCGGACTTCCTGACCCTTGGCTTTCATATCGACAGCAATTGTCTGGGCTACATTTCCAGTTCCTAATACAGCAATGGTTTTCATGGTGTACCCTCCTGTTGAATCCCGTAGTTACGGGTATTCATTATAACGAATTTGCGTCCGCTATAGCGTATATACATAATGCATCATTTCAGCCGCTCTGTCAATAACGCAATTTTACAAATTTTTCTTCAGGAATTTAGTGGTATTGCCACCTTGACATATCCTTAGATACGCTGTTAAAATAAAAAAATGTGCTTATCCGAAATGGATGGACTATATTATATCTGTCTGCAGTGGCATAACAGGAGGCGGAATTCATGGGCGAGCAATTGAAAATCGGCGAAAATTTGAAAAACATCCGGAAGAGCATGGGGCTCAGCCTTGATGCGGTTTCCTCCATGACTGGTGTTAGCAAAACCATGCTGAGCCAGATCGAACGATCTGAGTCTGTTCCGACACTGGCTACGGTTTCGAAAATCGCAAACGGATTAAAAATACGATTCGACAATCTTCTGACGAGTCCTCAATCTCTGTATTGCGATATCAAGTATATTGAGAACATCTCTCCGGTTGTTGACAACGACGGAAAAATCTTGTTTTACTGTATTTTTCCATTTACACCTACAACAGGCTTTGAAATTTTCTATTGTGTTCTCAAGCCTGGATGCAATCATGTGTCGCAGACTCACAAGAACGGGCGGACAGAGTACGTGATGGTCGCTGATGGGGAAGTCGAGGTCGCTGTTGGTGACAATATTTACCAGCTAAAAAGAGGGGCTTCCATTGCGTTTGACGCAAGTGCGGAGCATAAATATATCAACAACGGCATAGAAGATGCAAATATGTATTTTGTACTTAGCTACAAATGATTTAGGAATCCTCTGAATATATCGCCCCATATTCTGCTTAATGGGAAAATTTCACAAATTTTATTTTGTCGTTCTCCTCAAATTCTGTGTGTTCTTCTTCGCCAGCTCGCTGGCAGCTTGCCGTCTCTTTTCACTGTAAGGTGCCGTCAAGCGGATACCAAAACGGCCTTTTCTGTCCGCGAACTGCTTCATCTTCCCCACAATCTCATAGTCGTTGGCGTAACTGTAGGCATCCGTACTGACCTCCCGAATCTTCTGTAAGGTATCAATGATAATCAGGCGGGTATCGGGATGCTCCCGGATAAATTTTTCCAACTGTTCGTCCAGTCCCGCCCCCAGGTGCTTAGCACAGATCGCAAAGCGGAGTTTATCCGTTCCCTCCACACCAAACATTCGGGACATTCGTTCCTGCAACCGCTGGTAATCATCTTCCAGAGCCAGATACAAAACCGTTCCCTGGTGGACTTCATATTTCCAAAGCTTTTGTCCCGTACTGACATGGTAGGCCAGCTGCGCCATGAAGAAGGATTTGCCAACCTTTGGCGCACCGGCGAACAGATATGTCCCCGCATAGAGCAGGCCGTCAATAACCGCCTGCTTGCCCTCATAAACTGTCTCATACAGCTCATTCATAGAAACCGTATGCAGATAGGCCGGGTCCTGCATTCGCTGCATCTGGAGGAAAAATTTTTCTTGAGAAATGTCCTCCAGGTCATTGATTTCCGGTGTTTCACCTGCTATAATCTGAGTAGTTTGTGATTGGATTGACTGCCCTGCATCTGCGCCAACAGATGTGCCAAGGGCGGTCTTTTCTTTTTCGTCAATCATCCGCATTGTCCCCCTTTATTCCGTTCATGGTAGCAGCAATGAGGCCAATGGTACGAAGCAGTTCTTCAGCAACACAATCTCCTGCTGCAATTCGTTCCAGTTCCATAAGAATTGCTGCCAGTTGGTTTTTGAGCGCCTTGTAAACCCTGGAATTTGGCTGTACCACGACCTCGCGCCCCATACACTTGCGATAGCAATATTCCTGTTTGGGAAGTCCCGACAAAGCAACCGCTCTGTTCAGTTCCTCGTTTTCTTCCGGCGATACCCGGAATCCCACAGTGATACTGCGGAATCGGTTGTGCTTGTCTACATTCTTTGCTGACATCAATATCACGCTCCTTTGTTAATATCGTCCAGTTTGCTTGCCATCTCTTTTTGCTTGGAGGGAAATAGATGGGCATACCGATAAGTGATTTCAATACTTTCATGCCCTACCCGATCAGCAATAGCCACAGCAGAAAACCCCATGTCGATTAACAGGCTGATATGGCTGTGTCTCAAATCATGGATTCTAATCCGCTTAACACCTGCTGTCTTGGCACCTCTGTCCATTTCGTGGTGGAGATAGCTCTTGGTCACGGTAAAAATACGGTCCTTCTTTTTTAGGCCATACTGCATTTTGAAGAATTCCTGCATTTGTGTGCATAGAAACTCTGGCATCTGAATTGTACGGTTACTTTTCTTGGTTTTCGGTGAAGTTATGATGTCTTCGCCCTTGAAGCGCTGATACGTTTTGCTGATTTTTACCGTACCATGTTCAAAATCAAAATCAGCCGGTGTCAGCGCCAGCAACTCACCTTCCCGGATACCTGTCCAGTAAAGCATTTGAAATGCGTAGTAAGAAACAGGCTTGTCCATCATTACCTCTGAAAATTTCTGGTACTCCTCCTTCGTCCAGAACAACATCTCCCTACGTTCCTCATTTCCCATATTTCCGGCTTTGGCTGCCGGATTGGAATGCAGATCATAATACCGAACTGCATGGTTGAAAATAGCAGAGAGCTGATTGTGCAGCGATTTGAGGTAGGTCTGCGAATAGGGCTTGCGCTTTTCATCCCGGTAAGCAAGCAACTCATTCTGCCAGGCAATTACATCCTTGGTAGTAATTTCGTTGATCTTGCGCTTTCCGAAATAAGGAAGTATTTTGGTCCTGATGATATGCTCCTTGGTCTGCCAGGTACTTTCTTTCAACCTTGCCCTGAGGTCTGTGGTGTAAATCTCCACAAATGCCTCAAATGTCATGTCCAGGCCCCCGGCACTTTGCTGCTGGAACTTCTGCTCCCATTCCAATGCTTCCCGGCGGGTACTAAACCCTCGTTTACACTTTTGCTTTCGTTCTCCTGTCCAGTCCGTGTACTGCGTAACCACATACCACGAATTGTTTTCTTTGTTCTTATAGGCTGGCATTCAATTCTTTCCTTTCTGCTCCATAGAGCCTTTCGTTGAAATACTGGCGGTTGACTCGCCCTGCGATGGTAATAAACCCTTTTGCTTTCAGTTCTTCGTTCAGCTGGCGAATGATCTTATAGGCATAAGGCTTCGACACATCTAGTTCCTTTGCGACTTCCTCTACTCGTATGAATTTGTTTTCCATGGCGCTCACCTCCTTTCAGTGTATAGTTGTCTTCTTTCGTGTCGGAATACTTGCTGGCCGCCATCCGATTTGCCCGGGCGGACAGCATTAAACATATTTGCTTAATGCTGCTTCTGTATTATACTAAGCAAATACAGTTATGTCAAGAGGCTTGAGGGAAAATATTAAGCAAAATTATTTAATATATCTTGACATGGCCTAAACATATATGCTATGCTAGCGAAGCAAACCTACATAGGAGTGATTGACTATGGCAATCGGTGAAAGAATTCGTTTTATGCGCAATCTTAGGGGCATGACCCAGCGTTGGCTCGGGCAGGCTGTGGGATTTCCTGCAAAGACCGCAGATATTCGTATGGCTCAATATGAGTCTGGCACCAGAACTCCCAAAGAGGATCTGGTGAACGCACTCGCAAATGTTTTGGAAGTTTCCCCGCTGGCGTTGAAAATTCCTGACATAGACAGTGATCTCGGTTTTATCCACACGCTTTTCGCCATCGAGGATATTCATGGAGCAAGAGCGGAAAGACAGGGAGACGAGGTTCACATCATTTTCGATGGCTGCAAGCGGAATATGGATGCGTCTGTTTACGAAATGCTGTCTGCCTGGGCTGAACAGTCTGAAAAGTTCAGAAACGGTGAGATCAGCAAAGAGCAGTACGACCATTGGCGTTACACGTTCCCCGCAGAGGACACCACACAAATCTGGGGAAAAGTACCCTCGCAGGAATTTAGCGATGCATTCGTGAAGTCGCTGAAAAAGTATATTAACGATTAAAATTGGACGAAAAAAGCCCGTACTGACCATCCGATCAGTACGGGCTTAAATGCTAATATGAATCCTTGTGAGGCGTGGGAAATTATCCCTTACCCACAAACCACTTGCAATGCAGAATAATCGCACCTCAGTGGAATCTTATCAAAACCTTATCAGAGGTGGTTTAAGGCATTCAAAAAACTGTTGGTATGTCTACACTTTTTCGGTTTTGGCCTATCATTCCCACTCAATAATGTGTTCCTTCTTTACCAATGACTATAGGGTACTTTTGAGAATAATGATTTCCCAAAATATCTCCATAAGTCAAATTTAAAACATACTTACCAAAGAGCGTCTCTTCAGAATCGTTAGAGAAAATTGCACAATAGGCAACTTGTCCAACTTTGAATGTATAGAGATTAACACCTCGATGTTTTGTGTTTTCTTGGTAAAATCCGATAAACATATTGGTGGCTGTTCCACTTCCAACATTTTCAATCTTTAGTGGAAGATAAATATAATGGCCACTATCTAAAACATACTTGTGATCTCCCGTATCTCTTAGATACAGCCCATAGGTTTCTACAATCTTTTTTTGCTCATCAGATAGTTCTCGTTTGAATAAAATCTGTTGATTTTCAATGACAACATGGACTTTGTCAAGGATATACTCTTCATATGAAGACTGATTATCAGCATTAGAAGCGGCAATGTCCGGGTTGCTGCTAAACAGTTGGACTTTACAAGCTGTACGATAACCCGTTAAGGCAATATATGGTTTAACTCTATTTATTTCATCTTCATGGTAGCTTCTTTGCGCAGCACCTATTGAAACATATACGCCAACAATGGTCGCAACTGCAGCGACCAGTACACCGTAATAGGATAGAGCATCTCCGATTTCCCAGCTAACCTTGAAGATAGGGAACACTGGTGGGCGATAAAAAATCTGATTAATACCTAATGGACCGACAATTGCGAAGAAGAGAAACACGATAATAAAATTAAATGCCTGCTGATGATCCTGAAAAAACTTTTTGAATTGTCGAAATTTTCGTTTTAAAGAAATAAGAAATCCCAATGTACTCAACTCCTTTTTATGGTTTAAGCTACATAAAGTTCATTTTAATAATATCGTAACCGACATGTAAAATCAACCTGTCATATGATGCCGCATTGGAATTTATGCGAGCATTACATTGACATAGTCTGCAAGAAAGCATATAATATAATTGAAATTATCATAATTCAAATTATATTAAGCGAGAGGTGCACGGTATGGACTTCATTGGCAGAACATCCGAACTGGCAACGCTGAATGCGGAGCTAGAGCACGGCAGCGGCTTTGTGGTGATTTACGGCAGGCGGCGTGTTGGAAAAACGACGCTGATCAAAGAGTTTATCAAGGATAAACGTGCGTTTTACTTTCTGGCAACCACAGAAAGTGAAGCCCAGAGCATGAAGCGGTTTGCCGGAGTGCTTTCCCGTACCACAAAGAACCCCATGCTCAGTAAGGTCACATTCACCGACTGGCTGGATTTATTTCAGGTGGTAGCAGACGACCACCCGGATGAAAAAAAGGTGCTTGTCATTGACGAATTTCCGTATCTGGTCAAAACGAACCCGGATTTCCCGTCCATCTTGCAAAACGCATGGGATGAAGTGCTGAAAGACCATAACGTGATGCTGGTTCTCTGCGGTTCCCTCATCAGCATGATGAAAAAACACGCACTTGCCTACGACAGTCCGCTCTATGGCCGTAGAACGGCACAGATTCGGCTGATGCCGCTGCAATTTACGGATGTGTATGCGTCGCAGAACCTGTCGTTTGAGCAGGCTGTGGAGCAGTATGCCATCACGGGCGGCGTACCGAAATATCTGGAGTTTTTCCAGACGGACGAGCCGCTGGTGGAGCAGATTCGGCGTGTGGTACTGTCGAAAAATGGCTTTTTGTATGAAGAACCGGATTTCTTACTCAACGAGGAAGTGCAGACGCCCATCAACTATTTTTCTGTGCTAAAAGCGATTTCGGACGGCAACCACAAGCTGAGCAAGATCGGTATGACGATGGAGCAGGATACATCAGCTATTACGCCGTACCTGAAAATACTGATCGACCTTGGTTTTGTTATCAAGAACGTTCCCATCACCGAAAAGAATCCAGAGCGTTCTCGGAAGAGCCTGTACTATGTTTCGGACAACTTCATCCGCTTCTGGTTCCGCTATGTGTACCCGTTCAAGGGAGAGTTGGAACTGGACAACCAACAGATCGTGCTGGACGAGATGGGCAAAGACTTTAAGCAAAAATTTGTGGCTTTCGCTTATGAGAGCATCTGCCGGAACATCTTTGCGGAGCTGTGCCGAAAGGGGCAGATCGACTTTGCACCCTCACGCATTGGCTCTTACTGGCGCAACGACAACGAGGGAGACACAGAGATCGATGTTGCAGCGGTGGACAACCAGCACAAACGGCTGTTCCTCGGTGAGTGCAAGTACCATGCGAAACCTGTGGATGTGGCGGTCTACTCTGCTTTGCAGGAAAAGGGGCAGTCCAAAGAACTTACAGCGGCGTTTAAGGGCTACGAAATTGTGTACGGGCTGTTCTCCAAGAGCGGCTTTACAGATCGACTGGTGGAGATGGCTGCAGAGAATCCGAACTTGATTTTGATTCAGGAAGACACTGTTTATGAGAACAATATAATTTGAATTATCATAATTAAGATTATATTGTTTGGATATGTCCTGCGTACTATGTTTAGCGAGCAAACATATCCCGTGGAGTGCGGAAACTCGCTATATTTTTGTAAAAAGTATCGACATTGACGAAGAAAGTATCGCTTTCGATATATTGCGTTCCCCAAAAGTATCGACTTTCGATTGAGCGTATGCGCGAAATTGTCATACACTCAATATCGTGTGCAAATATTTTTTCTTTTGCAATGCCACACTAACGGTATATAATACTTTTAGAGGATGGCGGCATTGACCAGCTATCGGTGGCGATGAAGCAACGGACTGGTTCGGCATCAGTCTGTTATGGAGCCAAACCGTGGGTTAAGCGATAACCACAAGCCGAATAGATTCACCCGAATCGAACCAAAACGCAAAATGCCCACTCACCGTGGAGATTCAGCTCCATCGGTGGGCGGGTGTTTTTTGCCATTCGGCAGTAAACTGAATAGCAAATAACATAAAAGGGACACCTACAACACCGTGGTGCTGTCCGATGTCCCTTGCGACTGATTTTATCGTTGTCCGCCAACCTCAGGCCCCTACGTCCTGCATCGCTTTCGGGTTTTATCGCTGCCCGCCAGCCTCAAGCCCTTACGTCTTGCATCAGATCGGATTTTAGGTGTCAGCCACACCAGCGGAGTGACGTCCGCTTTCCATTTAAGATTATATTCAATTAACACCTCAATAGCAATGCCCCATACAAAAGTTTAGCGAGGTGAGTATATCCTATGAGGTACGGAAAGTGTGGAAAGCAATGCGGAAAGTGCGGAAACTTGCCATATAAAAAAGCAGAAACTTCTTTCCCTAAATGGAAACCTCTATGCTAAAAGTGTCAACTTCATCTCAAAAAATGGCAACCTCAAATGGCAACCTCCATGCTAAAATTGGCAAGTGACATATACAAAATGCCATTATACAGAACTGCCCACTCCCCTGAGAACTCCTCAGACGAGTGGGCATTCTTCTTTCCGTGTATCAAATTTACCTCTGTGGTCACTCAAATCGCCACCAAGTCATGGATCAAAAATCATCATTTTTCATTTGTCCCAGAGTAAGTGCACGGTTTCTGCACTGTTTTTGCACGGTTTCAAGGGATGCAATGGGTACTCTGACTTGCAAAATACGACAAAGGGTGCAGAAATTACACAGTGAAAAATCACGATGCTTTGCGCAAAAACGACGTAAACTCGAAACTTCTAAAATCAGAGTGTTCTGCCCGGTGGGCTCTTTTAATCAGAGGGCCAGGGATTCGAGTTCCCTCGAGCGCACCAAAATCCAACGAAGAATCGTAAGATTCCTCGTGGGATTTTCCTTTTATACGCCATTTGCACGGTCTCTGCACGGTTTTTGCACGGTCCGCATTTTTCATGTCAGATGGAGTAAGTCCGTGAATTACTCTGCAATTCGTGCTATTTTTTGCAATTCAGGTCAACAGAGCAAGGCGAAGCTGCGCTTTTACAGAGGGGTCCGCGTCTTTCAAAAGCTCCAGCAGTACCGACACGGAGATGGTCGGTTCTGCTTCAACCGGGGTAGCCTGCACAGGTGTTGTTCCCTGTACCGCTTTCACATCGCCGCCGGAGATCATCAGTTGGTAAGCAGAGCGCAGGCTGCGCGATGGAATCGCTGAATAGCACAAAGGCATGTTGGAGTCCAGATGTAAAGAAAAAACGGCAAAGCAGATAAAATCCACTTTACCGTTTTATAGCAATTCAACTTCTTCATGTAACAGCAACAGCGTTGAATTGCATATCGCAAATTGCTGTTTTAACGTTCCACTAATTTCTTGCCTTGCGATCAAGAAAGCACGTCTGCTAAACGCTCTACATTGAAAATATAATCGTACACTGCTATAATAAAATTGTGATATTATCACCAAAAATTCGAGATGCAAAGCGTTTGCGATTGGCAAACATTCAGGAGGAACGCATGGTAACAGGAGCCATTAAAAATAAGGTAGACAAAATCTGGACGGACATTTGGGCAGGCGGCATCACCAATCCGCTGACCGTCATTGAACAGCTGACCTATCTCATGTTCATCCGGTCACTGGACGAGAAAGAGCTTGCCACCGAAGATTTTGAGAACATGGTGGGCGAAAAGATGGAGCACATCTTCCCGGCCAGCGAAGCAGGACAGTCTATGCGGTGGAGCCGCTTCAAGGATAAAGATTCCCGCGAAATTTTCCTGACCATGCAGCAGCGGGTGTTCCCTGCCATCAAAAAGATGAAATATGGCCGTCTGCCGGACTTTGACGCAAACGGTGAGCTGGTGGAGATCGCAGACGACCCCACCCGCCCGGACGAGGGCAACACCGCCTTTGCGCGGTACATGGACGATGCCATGTTCCTGATCCCCACGCCGCAGGTGCTGCAAAAGATCATCACCGGGCTGGAGGATCTTTACACCCACGACATTGCCGACCTTGATATGCAGGGCGACCTGTATGAGTATATGCTGGGCAAGCTGGCAACCGCAGGGCAGAACGGCCAGTTCCGCACGCCCAAGCACATCCGCGACATGATGGTGGAGCTGGTGCAGCCCACGCCGGACGACTTGATCTGCGACCCCGCCTGCGGCACGGCGGGCTTTCTGGTGTCCAGCGCGCAGTACCTCCGCGCCCACTACGAGGACAGCATGACCCCGGAGCAGTGGCAGCATTTTGCCGGCCCGATGTTCACCGGCTTTGACACGGACCGCACCATGCTGCGCATTTCGGCCATGAACCTGATGCTCCACTCCATCACGAACCCGGAGATCGACTACAAGGACAGCGTGTCGAAGCAAAACTCCATTTGCAGCAAGTACACCGTTTGCCTTGCAAACCCGCCGTTCAAGGGCACTGTGGATGCCGAGAGCATCAACGACGACCTGAAAGCCGTCACCAACACCAAAAAGACGGAACTTCTGTTCCTTGCGCTCTTCCTGCGGATGCTCAAAACCGGCGGACGCTGCGCCTGCATCGTGCCGGACGGCGTGCTGTTCGGTTCCAGCAAGGCGCACCAGAGCATCCGAAAAGAACTGATTGAAAACCACCAGCTGCGGGCGGTCATTTCTATGCCCTCCGGCGTGTTCAAGCCCTACGCAGGCGTGTCCACGGCGGTGCTGGTGTTTACCAAGACCGGCGCGGGCGGCACCGACAAGGTGTGGTTCTACGATATGAAAGCCGACGGCTTCTCGCTGGACGACAAGCGCACCGAGGTGAAGGAAAACGACATCCCGGACATCATCGCCCGGTTCCATAACCTCAACGCCGAAATTGACCGCAAGCGCACCGAGCAGAGTTTCTTTGTGCCCAAAGAAGAAATTGCCGCCAATGGGTACGATTTGTCCATCAATAAGTACAAAGAGACGGAGTATGTGCCGGTGGAGTACCCCTCGACCACGGAGATCCTTGCCGACCTGCATGAGCTGGAAATGGAGATCACTAAAGGTCTGGCAGAGTTGGAGGAGATGGTGTGATGAAAAAACTTCTTCCAGAAGTCTGTACTATTCAGTATGGATTTCCTTTTGACTCTGCAAAATTTTCAGATAGTAATGGAACGCCGCTTATCAGAATCCGCGATGTGGTAAGGGGGTATTCTGAAACCTATACAACAGAAGAATATAAGAGTGAATATATCGTACACGAAAATGATTTACTCATCGGTATGGATGGTGAGTTCAACATTGCAAAGTGGGGAAAAACACCCGCACTTTTGAATCAGCGAGTTTGCCGATTAGCACCAAAGGATAGTATTGATAAAGACTACTTATTTTACTTTATGCCCATCGCACTAAAGCGAATCGAGGAAAAAACGCCGTTTGTCACAGTAAAGCATTTGTCTGCAAAAGAGTTGAACAAAATTGAAATTCCTGTTTTGTCCCTAGAAGAACAAAGAAAAATTGCAGAAACGCTGAGCAAGGTCGATGAATTGATAGCATTTCGAGAGCAGCAACTTGCTAAACTGGACGAGCTGGTAAAGGCGCGATTTGTGGAGATGTTTGGGGATGCAAAACTTAATCCCAACAACTTACCTTGTTGTAGTCTTTCTGAATATATTGTGTTCCTCACTTCTGGTTCTCGTGGATGGTCGCAGTATTTCACTGATAGTGGCGAATACTTTATAACAATAAAAAACGTAAAAAACTGCAAAATCACATTGCAAGATGTTCAATGCGTTACGCCACCAGATAATGCTGAAGCTAAACGCACAAGAGTTCAAGAAAACGACCTACTCATTAGTATTACGGCTGATTTAGGCCGTACAGGTATTGTTACAAAGAAAATTGCAGAGCATGGAGCATATATCAATCAGCACTTGACCTGTATTCGATTGAAACAAGATAAATTGAATCCATTGTATGTAGCGTATTACATGGAAAGCGATGCAGGAAAAGAACAATTTATTGCAAAAAATCAGAGTGCAGTGAAAGCCGGATTGAATTTTAATGCGATTAACTCGTTGAAGCTAATGGTGCCGCCGCTTGCCCTTCAAAATCAATTTGCTGCCTTTGTGGAGCGTGTAGACCAGCAGAAGCAGACCATACAGCAGAGCATTGAAAAGCTGGAACTGATGAAAAAGGCGCTGATGCAGGAGTATTTTGGGTAAAAGGGTGTGCAGCAGCGGATTTTAGCGGTATAATAACGTTAAACGGAACATTTTACCACGAAAGGAGCATACGATGATGACTTTTGAAGAAGAAAGAGACTACAATAATGCAAAGTTTGATGCAATCAAGGCAAAGAACTCGATTCAAAAGCTGAAACCTGAGCTTCGGGAGCAACTGCTAAAAGAACTGGTTGGAGCAGAAGCGTATGCTGCAATGTGGCAGACATTTAAGCAATTATGCAACGGTCAGAGGTGATATTATGGAACATTTTATTACAAGTGTCCACATCAATGAGGTTCGACATCTAAAAGACATTGAAATCAAACTGAACCCTGAAAAGCGTCAGCATCTTATCCTGACTGGTAAAAATGGCTCCGGTAAAACTTCGGTATTGCAGGCGATGAAAGATTATCTGCAGGCAATCGATGATGGGGTCTATCAGGAATTGTGTATTCGGAGATCCTATAAATCGAATGATAAGCTTTCTGAACTTGAAAAAATTGTTGCCGAAACATTTGCAAAGTATAATTCTGGAGTAGAAGTAGACGTTTCAAATGTAGTAGGCTTAGACCGTTTATATAGTCAGGGAGAATTTGTAACTGCTTACTTTCCGGCAGACAGAAAGACAGTGATTCATCGCGCAAAGGGAGTTCAAGATGTAAAACTAGAAAATCAATACAGTTTGGATGATACACCAGAAAATATTTTGCTGAAATATATGGTTCATCTCAAAACTCAACAGGCATATGCAAAGAATGAAAATGATTTAAGTGTCGAGAAGAAAATCGCGGAATGGTTTTCCCGCTTCGAAAATGCGCTAAAAGTATTGTTGAGCGATGACAGCATCCGATTGATATATGACTATAAAAACTATAATTTTCTAATTGAACAGAAAGGTCGAAATCCATATAGTTTGGATGAACTTTCTGATGGCTATTCTGCAATCATCGGTATTGTCGCAGACCTAATCCTCCGTATGGACCGCAACTGGTTGCTGAAAGGCGAACTGAGCCAGTACGATGTGGAGGGCGTTGTGCTGATCGATGAATTGGAAACGCATCTGCATGTAGAGCTTCAGCGCAAAATTTTGCCTTTCCTGACGGAGTTCTTCCCGAGAATTCAATTTATTATTACAACACATTCGGCTTATATTCTCAATTCTATCAGCAATGCTTGTATTTACGATTTGGAAAAGCAAGTGCGGTTTGCTGATTTTTCAAGCTATTCAGCAGATGAGATTGCTGAGGGCTATTTTGACGCACCAAATTATTCTGCCACTATGCAGGATAAAATTCTTCGGTATCAGCATCTTGTTAAGCAGGAAGAGCTTTCCGATAGTGAAAAGGCCGAGCGTGCCCAATTGAGAATTGAATTGAAGACCGCGAACAAACTATTAGAAGAAGACATTTCCGATGAATTCAATCGAATTGAAGAAAAGAAGGATTCTAATGGTTAAGATTGAACGAACAAATGGGGAAAACGCTAAAATTGCAATAGCGTCTCTTGAAAAAGAAAAGCAGAAAAAGAACGGCAATTACAACGCCTCTGAAATTTTTGATGCAATAAATGAAATATTTCACGGAAAATGCTATTTGTGCGAACAACGGGGATTTTACCAGGTCGAGCATTTGATTCCACATAAAGGCAACAAAGATCTTGAATTTGAATGGAACAATTTGTTTTTAGCCTGTCCTCATTGTAATAATATAAAAAGAGACAAATACACTCCGATTCTGGATTGCTGTAAAGTGGATGTTGATCAAAAAATTGCGTTTCGAAAGCATGGATATTGGGGAACAGAAGAATATCTAGAGTTCACCGCACTATCTGATGATGCAGAAACGAAAATGACAGTTAAGTTATTAGAAGAGATTCATCATGGCTCTACGCCGCAAAAGCAAGCAGAAGCCAAAATACTTTATGTTAAGATTGTAAAATCCATGCGCACATTTAAAAACTATGTACTGGAATATGAAGCGGCTAAGGGGCAGACAAAACTGGATACGTTAGAATTAATAAAACTAGAGTTAAAGTCCACTTCCGAATTCACTGCTTTTAAGCGTTGGTTGATTCGAGATGCAAAGGAAAAATACCCGGAGCTGCAACAATATTGCCAATAATCATCCTACATAAAGGAGCTGATTTTATGTCCAACTTCTCCTATCTCTCCACCCGACCCGAATATTCCCTCTTCGCCAATTCTGCCATCGAGGCCGAGAAAGTGTTCTCCACCTCCCCGGCAATGTGCGCGGTGGGATGCCGGAAGGCGTTGGAGCTGGCGGTGAAGTGGGTGTATGCGGCAGATAAAACCATCACGATGCCCTACAAGGACAACCTGCAATCCCTGCTGCACGAACCGAGTTTCCGGTTCGCGGTGGACCGCAATGTGTGGAGCGTGCTACCCAGCATCGTGAAGGCGGGCAATCTGGCGGTACATACAGGGCATAGTGTGTCGGCGGCGGATGCAGTATTCAGCCTGCGGGGGCTGTTCGATTTCATCCAGTGGGTGGATTACTGCTACGGCACAGACTATGTGGAGCGCTCCTTTGACGAGACAGCCATCCCCGGCGAAAAGGTAACACTGGACGAAAAGAAGATCCGGGAACAGGAAAGTTTACTGTCCCAGAAAGATGCCGAGTTGGAAGCGTTGCGCAAGCAGGTGGAGAGCCTTTCGACGGCGTACACGGCCAGCAAACAGCAGAACCAACAGGGCCGCAGTTTCACCGCTGCCGACCTGACCGAGGCCGAAACACGGCGGAAGATCATCGACATCGACCTCAAGGCCATGGGGTGGAAGTTCACCGGGCCGGACGCCGATGTGCGCACCGAGTACGAAGTGGACAACATGAACGGCGTGCTGGGACAGAAGGGCTATGCGGACTATGTGCTGATGGGCAAGGACGGCTTGCCGCTGGCGGTCATTGAAGCCAAGCGCAGCACCAAAGACCCCAACATCGGGCGCAAGCAGGCTCAGCTTTATGCAGACTGTCTGGAGCAGAAGTTTGGCCGCCGTCCGATGCTGTTTACCACCAACGGCTACACCACCTATTTCTGGGATGAGCAGAGCGGCCCGCAGCGTGCCGTGAGCGGGGTGTTCTGCAAGGACGACTTGCAGAAGCTGATGAACCGCCGCACCGAGAAAAAACCGCTGGACACCATCGAAATTGACGATAAAATCACCGACCGCTACTATCAGAAAAACGCCATCCGGGCAGTCTGCGCCCATATTACGCAGGGCTTCCGGCGCAATCTGCTGGTCATGGCAACGGGCACAGGCAAGACCCGCACCGCATCCAGCCTGACCGATGTGCTGAGCCGGGGCGGTCATGTGACCAACGTGCTCTTTCTGGCGGACCGCACCGCGCTGGTCAAGCAGGCAAAGGACGACTTCAAGAAGTATCTGCCCGACCAGTCGCTGTGCAACCTCTGCTCCTCCAAGGACGATAAGGCCGCGCGCATCGTGTTTTCCACCTATCCCACCATGCTCAACGCCATCGACAACGCCAAGACCAAGGACGGCGTGCCGCTGTTTTCGCCCGCCCACTTTGACCTTATCATCGTGGACGAGAGCCACCGCAGCATTTTCAAGAAATACCGCGCTATTTTTGATTATTTCGATGCGGTTCTGGTGGGCTTGACCGCCACCCCGAAAACCGATGTAGACCGCAACACCTACGACTTTTTCGAGATGGAGCACGGCATCCCCACCTACGCCTACGATTACGACACGGCGGTCTACACCGACCATGTGCTGGTGCCTTACTACAACTACGAGGTCAAGACGAAATTCACAGAAGAGGGCATCCACTACGACCAGCTTTCACCGGAGGATAAGGCCCGCTATGAGGACGATTTTGCCGAGGACGATACCCTGCCCACCTTTATCCCATCCGAAAAGCTGAACAAGTTCATCTTCAACGCCAACACCGTGGACACGGTGCTGCAAGACCTGATGGAACGGGGCATCCAAACGGCGGGCGGCGACCGCATCGGCAAGACCATTATCTTTGCCCAGAACAAGCGCCATGCGGAGTTTATCCGGGAACGCTTTGGCAAGCTCTACCCACAGCTGGAGACCCAGTACCCGGGATTCATCCAGCGGGTGGTCTGCGACGACGCCTATGCACAGTCCATCATTGACGACTTCAAACAGCCGGACAAGCCGCCGTTTATTGCGGTCTCGGTGGATATGATGGACACGGGCATTGATGTGCCGGAGTGCGTGAATCTGGTGTTCTTCAAAAAAGTGCGCAGCAAAACGAAGTTCTGGCAGATGATAGGTCGTGGCACGCGGCTCTGCCCATCCCTTGCCTGCGTGGATGCCATCGACGGCGAATATACGGGCAAACGGCGTTTTCTGATCTTCGACTACTGCGGCAACTTTGAATTTTTCCGTCAGAAACCCAACGGCTACGAGAGCGCGGACACCAAAAGCCTGTCCGAGAGCATTTTCTGCAAGCAGGTGCGGATTGCCGCCGCGCTGCAGGATGGAGCCTATGGGGACGAAAAATACCAGAACTGGCGTAAGATCTTAACGGAGACCTGCCGTGCCGAAGTGGGAGCGCTGAATCCGGAGCTGGTATCCGTGCGGCTGCACCGACAGGCCGTGGAACACTATCAAAAGCCGGAAGCCTTTGTCAGCCTGACCGAAACGGACAAGGGCACTCTGATGAAAGAGGTGGCACCGCTCATCTCGCTGGACGATAAGGACGAGGCCGCCAAGCGATTCGATAACTTTGTGTATGGCTTGCTGCTCTGTGAACTGGAAGGTCTGCCGGGGCTGGGCCGCGCCCAGAAACAGCTGCGCAGCACGGCGGCAATGCTGGAAGGAAAGGCTACCATCCCGCAGGTGCAGGCAAAGCTGCCCCTCATCCGAGAGGTGCAGACAGACGAATTTTTGACCTCGCATGATTTGCTCCGCTTTGAGGAAATGCGGCAGGAACTGCGGGAACTCATCAAGTTTCTGGTGGACGGTGTAGAAGGGCAAAAGCCTGTCTACACGGCCCTTGCCGACCCGGTACTGGAACAGACCGAGGGCAAAGCGCTGGATTCCGGCTACGATTTTGGCGAGTACCGGGAACGTGTGAACCGCTACATCATGGAGCACCGCAGCGATACGCTGGCTATCCACAAGCTGACCCAGAACATTCCGCTTTCCCGGGGCGACTATACCGAGCTGGAACATATCTTCACCTGTGAGCTGGGCAGCAAAGAAGACTATGCACGGGAGTTTCGGGATACACCCTTTGGTCTGCTGGTGCGTAAAGTGGCAAAGCTGGACCACGATGCTGCCATGCAGGCATTTTCCAAGTTCATCAACGATGAATCGCTGAATGCAAAGCAGATAGCGTTCGTGCAGAAGGTCATTCATTACATCGAGCAGAACGGTTATGTGGAAAGCAAAGCGGTGCTGATGAAACCACCCTTTGACCAGCCCATCCTGTTTACCCGCCTGTTTGATGGCAAAACAGGGAGTGAACTGATGGATACGATCAATTCGGTGAAAGAGAATGCCACCCATGTGACTGCATAAAGTAGTGGAATGTACTGATAAAAACCGGTATAATTCAGGACTATCGAAAAATGAATATCCTGCAACGCAGTATGGCAAGTCAGGGAATTTTGAACGATACGCAAACGACTCTGGCTGATTACCTGATGAGCATCGCACAAATTTCCGTGGAGGATGCCGGAGCGATTTATATCGAGTTGAGCAGCATCCGCGGCAATTTTATGGCAAACATCATTCTGCGCATGATTGAAAATTATCACTTCCTGCCCGATATGGCGCGGAAACTGAAAAACAAACAAGCACTGGTGGAAAGCGTAATTGCAAATGAACAGCTGGAGCCTTCCATTACGTCGCCCATCAAAGATGTGTATGATGAACTTGTCAACAGCAAACTGGATATGATCGAGGGCCTCGTGCCGATCTCTGCCATCCAGTATGATGCTAAGATGCAGGAAGCAGAAAGACTTTAAGAGGAGTGCGACTTGTAGGATTGCTTTAAATTATCGAGTTAATCCGCAGGCTGAATAGATTCACTCAAATCGAATGAAAACGAAAAAATGCCCGCTCACCGTGGAGATTCGGCTCCATCGGTGGGCGGGCATATCCAATAAAACACCAGGATACGATTATGCTTTTCGTACTTCAGCTGGGATCTTGTTCTGGCTCAGATATCCCACAGGGAGGGCGCAGAGGTGGAAACTGCGGCGGCACCTGCGTGCATGGCGGCCATGACGTCGGCTTTGTCCCGCAGCAGGCCGCCTGCAATGACAGGCACCTGTGTGCGGGCGCTGATCTCGGCGATGACCCGAGGCATGATGCCGGGAAGGATCTCGACAAAATCCGGCTTGCCCTGCTCCAGCTGACCGGACAGGCTGGTCAGCGAGAGGGAATCCAGGATGAATGCCCGCTGGACGGTCAGCAGGCCGCGGTGGCGCGCCCGGCGGATCAGGGTCGGGCGGGTGGAGATGATGCCGTCCGGGTGGCACAGGGCGTTGAGGGAGTCCACCGCGATCTCCCGCGACGAAAGGCCGTCCACAAGGTCGATGTGCACCACGGCCAGTTTTCCGGCATCATGTATGCGGTGCACCAGACCGTCTACGGTGAGCAGGGTGCTTGCCAGCAGAAAAACGGCGCTACAGGGCGAAGCCAGCGCAGCAGTCAAGGCTTCGTCCGTTTTCACAGCGGCGATCACCGGTTCGTCCAGCAGGGTTTCAGCAAGAGGATGCATTGGGTAAGACTCCTTTCGAGTCAGATTTACAGAGATAGGGAGCAATCAGAAGATACGGCCCTTTCAGAAAACTCTAAAAGGGCCGCACCATGCGCAAACCAAGTTTATAAAAAATTGAGGGGTTTGTAAAGAGGATTAAAGAGGCATTATTTATGTGCCTGCACGGCTGCATTATTTTTCTTCAGCAGTACAGCGCATGCTATGGTAACTACAAAGCCGATCGCGATCAGTGCGTAGACCAGAGCAGTGCCAGCGTACTGTGTTCCGGGGGTGTGCACGCGAATCTCGCAGATGCCCCACTCGCTGACAGCTGCAAGAACGCCGCAGAAGATGCCGCCAAGGTAGGGATTGCCTGTGTGCTGGTACAGGAGACGACAAATCAGGATCGCAACAAAGATGAAGCCGGGCAGCGCATACACTGCAGTTGCGGCAGAAGCCAGACCGCCGAACATCGGGTTCGAGCCGGTAGCCTTGAAGATGCCGTAAACGTAGCAGAGGACGAACAGAGTGGGAACCGATGCGATAAAGCTGATCAGAAGGTTAGAAAGCAGCTTGTTTTTGCCGAGCGCCGTGCTAAAGTTAAAACTGTTGACGCTGATGGACATGACAATGTAGTACACGAGATACATGGGTACAACAAGGAGCATACCCGGGATGCGGTTGGCTCCAAACTTCATAAAGCCCCAGTAAACGATCAGGAAGTTCACATCCACAAAATAGTCGACGGCAAAAACCATCAGGATCAGGGCAAAGACTGCAAGCAGGGCCGCGCCGATGGATTTGAGGAGTGCATGCCCGGAAATAGCGATGCCGGTATTCCGGAAGGAGAAACCGTGTTTTTTGCCGTAGGCCATGTACCACACCGTGCACAGAACAAGAGTCAGTGCGCCGCACAGCAGAGAGATCAGGCCGTGGTACGCAGGGTTGGCCGAGTGGAAAAGTGCATCACGGTAAGATGCCAGTCCCTGCTTGTTCAGGAATCGAATCATGAGGATGGACAGGACGGCACCGATGATCTGGATGCCCCAGAACCATGCAACTGCGTTCTTATCGCCAACTGGGCGAAGGTCCTGCTCGCCATTGTCGGCACACTGGAATGTCTTGACGGAGTTGACCAGCCAGACCATCAGAGACCCGGCAAACAGCAGCAGACCGGACAGGGCGATGATCTTGAAGATGTTCCAGATGGTATAGGTGTAGCTGCTGGCGCTCAGAGCAGTGCCAGTGGGCATAACACGGTTAAAGAAGGTCAACACACGGTTCATGACCAGCGGGGACCACCAACCAGCCATATGCGTCTCGTTAGAAACAAAGATCTGGCGGCTTCCGGTCTTTCCGCCGTAATCCTGCTCATAAACGGTCTCCGCCACGCGCTGTTCACTGGTGGTTGCGGGGTCGATACCGAAATACAGGAAGGACTGTGCACTGTTGTTGATCACATATTCTGCCGGGCTGGAAAGGTTGGCTGCATACTTGTTGGCGTCGTTGGAATAGGTACCGTTATCATTAGCTTTTTCCGAGAAGAAGAACTCGTCGTTCTTGTCTGCGAGAACTGCGACATCTCGGGCACCGTAAACATCGGTGTAGCCCTCGCTGTTACGCACGATGGGATCGCTGTGAATCAGGAAAATGGCCTTGACAACATTCAGACTGTCGTTATCGCACTGCAGTGCTTCGCCAGCTGCCTTGCCACCGCGGGAGTAGCCCAGCAGCGAAACTCGGTCGGTATCAACGTAGGGCAGAGTCACGCCGTAGCGTACCGCATCATAAAGGCCGCGGCCCTGGGTGAGCCATTCGGAGTCCGGCAGAGGTTCGCTTTCGCCCATGCCGTACATATCCACGCCGATCGCAACATAGCCGCGGCGGGCGAGCTCAATGCAGTAGTGCTGCATTTCTTCTTTGTTGTTGTTTCCGCCATGCTGTACAAAAATAGCGGGCGCAGGCGTTTCAGCGGTGGCGTTTTCCGGAATATAAACATCCATCGCAAGGGTATGACCGGATTCGGATTCAATGGTAACGTTCCGGATGGTCGTTTTGCCGGAGTTCGTCTGTAAAATGAAAGAACCGGCAATGCCTACGATGATGAGCGCGATGCTGACGATGAGACTGATCAGCGGCCTTGAAAGTTTTTTCTCGTTCATATGGGGGACCTCCTTTTTGAATCTGATTTTTCCGTAATAAAAATGGGGACACACTGCATCTGGACGATACAGTGCATCCCCATCTCACTTCTCTTGGGATGCTTCTAGTATAGCGTTTTGTAACAAAATGTCAATAGAAAATAAACAATTAAAAAATATTTTGTGCGCGAACCATAAAGTCGGGCGAAAACTATCAATGCTCTGCCCAGTCGCAGCTGCGGCCCACAGCCTTGTGCCAGCCGGAGAGCAGACGGGTGCGCTCAGCCTCGTCCATCTGCGGGGCAAAGGTCATGTTGCAGTGCCACAGGCTGCGGATCTCGTCCCGGTCCTTCCATACGCCGGTGGCAAGGCCCGCCAGATAGGCAGCGCCCAGAGCAGTCGTCTCCCGGATGGCCGGGCGCAGCACGGTCTTGTTCAGGATATCGGCCTGGAACTGCATCAGGAACTGGTCGCGGGATGCACCGCCGTCCACCTTCAGCGAGGTGATGGGCACGCCGGTGTCCTTTTCCATAGCAGCCACGAGGTCTGCGCTCTGGTAGGCAATGGACTCCTCTGCCGCGCGGATGATGTGGTTCTGGGTGGTGCCGCGGGTGATGCCCACAATGGCACCGCGGGCGTACATATCCCAGTACGGTGCACCCAGACCAGTAAAGGCCGGCACAATGTAAATGCCACCGTTATCCGGCACCTTCTGGGCATAGTATTCCGCATCGCGGCTCTCCTGGATCATGCGCAGGCCGTCGCGCACCCACTGGATGACGGCACCGCCCACAAAGACGCTGCCCTCCAGCGCGTACTCCACCTTACCGTTCAGGCTGATGGCGATGGTAGAGATCAGGCCGTTCCGGCTGCGGCAGATGGTATCGCCGGTGTTCATCAGCAAAAAGCAGCCGGTGCCGTAGGTGTTCTTGGCCTCGCCCTTGCGAAAGCAGCTCTGTCCGAACAGCGCAGCCTGCTGGTCACCGGCAATGCCGGCCACCGGGATCTGCACACCGCACAGATCGGTGGTGCCATAGACCTCGCTGGAATCGGTCACGCGGGGCAGAATGCAGCGCGGAATATCCAGCGCTTTGAGCAGGGTGTCGTCCCAGTCCAGCGTGCGGATGTTATACAGCATGGTGCGGCTGGCGTTGGTGCGGTCGGTGACATGCACTCTGCCGCCGGTCAGCTTCCAGACCAGCCATGTGTCCACAGTGCCGAACAGGATCTCCCCTGCCTCGGCCCGCTCCCGCGCACCGGGCACATTGTCCAGGATCCACTTGATCTTCGTTGCGGAGAAATAGGCATCGGGCATCAGGCCGGTGTTCTCCCGGATGTAGTCTGCCATGCCGGGCTGCTGCAGCAGTTCATCCACCAGCGGAGCCGTGCGGCGGCACTGCCAGACGATGGCATTGTAGATGGGGCGGCCGGTGGCCTTTTCCCACAGGATGGTGGTCTCCCGCTGGTTGGTGATGCCAATGGCGGCGATATCGTGGGCATCGACACCGCTCTGGGCCACCACCTCGTTCATGACTCCATACTGGGTGGACCAGATCTCCATGGGGTTGTGCTCCACCCAGCCCTGCTGCGGATAGATCTGCTCAAACTCGCGCTGCTGCACCGCAATGATATTCTGCTCATTGTCGAACAGGATGGCACGGCTGCTGGTGGTTCCCTGATCCAGCGCCAGAACATATTTTGTACTCATGCTTTTGCTCCCTCCGTATCGTTTCAGGAGTGTGTATCACAGATTTCGCGTCGCCACAACGTCCACGCCGGTGCCGCACACATCTGCCAGCACCACCTGTCCGGTGCGGACGGGGGCGTGCAGGGTGATGCGGTCCAGCGCAGCCATGACCTCGGTCATCTTCTCTTTGGGCACAGCCTGCGCAGTCTTTACCGGGCAGCGCGGGTACAGCCCACCCTCCACCCGCACCGTGCTGGTGATGATGCGAGTGGGATGGGTCAGCTCTTCCCTGCCGTAGGCGGCACCGTTGGGGCAGGCGTTTCCAGTTACATTATAATCATTTTCCGGGTCTACCTGCAAGTGGCAGCCGCAGGGACAGCAGATGCAAATGACTTCTTTGATGCTGCTCATTTTGCAATAACCTCCTCTACCGCAACGGTCAGCGGGCCGTCTGCTTTTTCCAGCAGGACTTTGGGCAGTGCGATGTGCTCCATCTCGCCGGGAGCCATGCGCTGGCGCTTGAACCGGGCCAGCTGCCTGCCGCCGCAGGTCACGGTGATCTGGCTGGGGCCGTAGTTCTGCCGCACACGGAAGGAAATGTTCACGCTCCTGTCCACATCAGCGGGGCGCACCCGCTGCGGCACGGTGTAGCCCACGCCATTGCCCGGAACAAGGTCAAGCACAACCGTATCGGCGGCTTCGCCCTTCAAAACATAGGCCGCCGCAGAAGCACCGGCAAGGTCGCTTTCGCCCGAAACGAAGTCCACCAGATCATGCACGTGCACCACGTTGCCGCAGGCGAACACGCCGGGGATGCCGGTCTCCATATTCTCGTAGACCACAGCGCCCTTGGTGTGAGGGTCCATGGGGATGCCCGCCTGCCGGGTCAGCTCATTTTCCGGGATCAGGCCGACGCTGAGCAGGATGGTGTCCACATCAAATTCTATCTCGGTGCCCGGGATGGGGCGGCGGTTTTCGTCCACCTTGGCAACGGTGGCCTTTTCCACGCGGGCCTTGCCCTGAATATCCACGATGGTATGGGACAGATACAGGGGGATGTCGAAGTCCTGCAGGCACTGCACGATGTTGCGGGTCAGGCCGCCGGAATACGGCATGACCTCCACGCAGGCCAGTACTTTGGCACCTTCCAGCGTCATGCGGCGGGCCATGATCAGGCCGATGTCGCCGCTGCCGAGGATGAGCACCCGCTTGCCTACCAGATAGCCCTCCATGTTGACATAGCGCTGGGCCGCACCGGCGGTGTAGATACCGGCAGGGCGGGTACCCGGGATGCCAATGGCACCGCGGGTGCGCTCCCGGCAGCCCATGCAGAGGATGATGCTTCTGGCTTCCAAAATCTGATAGCCCTTTTCCCGGCTGACGCAGTGGATCTTTTTGTCCGGGGTGACGTCCAGCACCATGGTGCCCAGCTCCACCCGGACACCGGTGGAGCGCAGCAGTTCAATGCAGCGGCCTGCGTATTCCGGGCCGGTGAGCTGCTCGCCAAAGCGGTGCAGGCCGAAGCCGTTGTGGATGCACTGGTTCAGGATGCCGCCCAGCTCGTTGTCGCGCTCTAAGATAAGGATATCGCGCAGACCATGCTGCCATGCGCTGTAAGCTGCGGCAAGGCCTGCAGGGCCGCCGCCGACGATGACCAGATCAATCATGGTGTTCTCCCTCCTGCTTGGTTTCGCACAGTAAGACGTTGGTGCCGGCCTTATCCTGCAGCACGTCCAGCGGACTGATGCCCAGCGTTTTGCTGATCAGCTCCAGCACCCGCGGCCCGCAAAAGCCGCCCTGACAGCGGCCCATACCGGCACCGCAGCGGCGCTTGACACCGTCAATGGTGGTGGCGGGGATCTCTTCGTGCAGAGCGTCCAGAATTTCGCCCTCGGTGATCGTCTCGCAGCGGCAGATCACGCGGCCATAGGCGGGTTCCTTTGCAATGAGCCGGGCTTTTTCTTCGGGCGGAAGCTCCTTGAAGCGCACCCGGGTGCGGCCATCTCTGTAATCCGCCTTGGGGGCGGGCAGATCGCCGTGAGCTTCCAGAATTTTGACGGCTTCTCTGGCAACGGCCGGTGCACTGGAAAGGCCGGGCGATTTCATGCCCGCCAGATCAATGAAACCGGGCGCGCCCTCTGCTTCGCCGATAACGAAGTCGCCCGTGTCCACATTGGCACGGACACCCGCAAAATTGCGGATGGACTCGCTGAAGCGGATGTTCGGCACGCTGCGGCGCGCTGCGGCGCTGACGAAGGCCAGCCCGGCGGCAGTGCAGGCGGTATCGTCCCCTTCCACGGGGTCGGCGTTCGGGCCGACGATCAGGTTGCCGTGGACGGTGGGGGCCACCAGAACGCCCTTGCCGTTTTCGTTGGGGCACTGGAAGATGACGTGGTGCACACGGCTGCCCTCGGATTTATCCAGCAGGTAGTATTCGCCCCGGGTGGGCTGGATGGTAAATTTGTGGGGTGCGGCCATGTCGTGCACGGCCTGCGCCGAGATGCCTGCCGCATTGATGATATAGCGCGTTTCCACAATTCCGGAGGGGGTGGTCAGTGCCCAGCCGCCGGCGGTCTTTTCGATGCGGGTCACAGGGCAGCTGCGGTGCAGCTCCACGCCGTTGCGCACAGCCACTTCTGCCATTGCCAGCGCAAACTCCCACGGGCTGACGATGGCGGCGCTGGGCGCATACAGCGCGCCAACGACAGTGGGGGCCAGATTCGGTTCCATGGCAAACGTTTCCTCTGCGGAAAGCAGCCGGATGCCCGGCACGCCGTTGGCGATGCCGTTCTCATACAGTTTCTGCAGGTGGGGCAGCTCTTCCGGGCTGAGGGCCAGCACCAGACTGCCGCACTGCAGGTACGGCACATCCAGCCGGGCGCAGATCTCCTTGGCCAGTGCGGACCCCTCCACGTTGAGCCGCGCCATCCGGGTGCCCGGTTCGGGGTCGTAGCCAGCGTGCAGAATGGCACTGTTGGCCTTGGTGGTGCAGTCTGCCACGTCATTTTCAGCCTCGAAAATGGCGGTCTGCAGCGGGTAATGGGACAGCTCATAGGCGGCTGCCGCACCAATGACACCGCAGCCGATAATTGCTACATCCAGCATAAAAACCTCCTGATCGCTCCGTTTGCCGAATAAAAGAAAAAGAGCAGGACAAACAAAAGGGCCTTTCGACTCTCCCCTTGCTTGTTCTGCTCGATCCTCTGAACAAACCTTTATTGTCTTTATGATAATGCGATCTGCACAAGATGTCAAGCTTTTGTTGAAAATTTAAAGCTCATTTTTACCTGTGCGGCTTTTTCCTGCTCTTTGCGGGCGCGGAGGCTTTTGGCAGAGCACGGCCTGCTGCAGCATGGCCTGCAGCGCTGCGCCCGGCCACAAGGCCGGAGCCGAACGCCCAGTGCAGGTTAAAACCGCCGCAGCTGCCCGCGCAGTCCAGCGTTTCGCCCACAAAGTAAAGGCCCGGACAGCCCTTGAACTGGAAGTGCTGATCCACCTCCCGCAGGGCCAGCCCGCCGCCGGTGGTCTGGGCCTGCTTCCAGCTGCAGGGGGTCAGCCCTTCAAAGCGCCAGTGCTTGGCGGTGTGGGCCAGCTTCTGCCACTGTGCGGCGGTGAGCACGGCAGGCGCGTCGCTGTCCTGCAGCCCGGCGGCAGACCACACAGTACGGCCCAGCTTCTGGTTCAGCAGGCCCAGCCAGAAGTCAGCGGCGCTGCCCCCTGCCGTCTGGGCGGCGTGGGCCGCAAACAGGCTGGCAAGTGCGGTTTCGTCCACTGCCGGGAAGAGGTCCAGCTCCACAGCAGGAGCCTTGGGGCCGCGGCCCGGGGCCAGCAGGCCGGACAGCTGCATGATGCAGATGCCGGAAAGGCCGTAATCGGTGAACTGTACCTCGCCGTTCTCGCAGGCAAGCACACGGGCACCGTCCAGCAGGGATGCTGCTGCCTTGGCACGGATGCCAGCCAGCGCTTTGCGGGGCTTTGCGCACTGCAGGGCGGTCAGGCAGGGGTACAGCGGCTCCACCCTGCCGCCGCACTGGGCGGCGAACCGGGTGCCAAAGCCGTCGGTGCCGAACTGCGGCCCTGCCTCGCCGCCCATGGCGCAGATGACAGCATCGGCGCGCAGCGTTTCGGCAGAGCCCTCTGCCGTCTCGAACTGCACGGCGTAGCCGCTGCGGCTCTGGTTCAGGGTGCGCACGGTGCAGCCGGTGCGCAGCTGCACATGGTGCTGCGCAAGGTGATGCTCCAGCAGGGCCAGCACGTCCGCCGCCTGATTGGAGTACGGATACACCCGGCCCGCCTCGTCGGTGCGGGTATAAAGCCCCAGCGCACGGAACCAGCGCAGCGGGTCGGCGGTATTTACGGCATCCAGCAGCGGACGAAGTGCTGCCGGGTCGGCAGTGAAATACAGCTCCGGTGCAATGCCGGTGTTATCCAGATTGCAACGGCCATTGCCGGTGGCAAGCAGCTTTTTGCCCGGCTTCGGGTTGCGCTCCAGCACAATGACCTGTGCAGCGGGGGCACTTTGTGCCGCCGCCAGCGCGGCTGCAAGACCGGCGGCACCGCCGCCCAGAATGAGGATGTTCGGCATCCGGACACCTGCCTTTCTCAGTAGAATTTTAGGATCTGTCTTCATAAGCGGGGTGCTGTGCTTATGAAAATGGCTTTTTGTATCATTGTAGCAGAACCCTGCCGGAAACGCAACGAAGAGGCAGCTTTCCGTGCAGGTCTTTTTGCGCGGGGGCAGCAGGTATAAATGGCCCGGCCTGACAGATACTAGTGCTGCAGGCATTTTTAAGGAAACGGAGGAGCAAAAACATGAAAGCAACAGGAATCGTGCGCCGCATCGACGAGCTGGGCCGGGTGGTGATCCCCAAGGAGATCCGCCGCACCCAGCGCATCCGCCGCGGCGACCCGCTGGAGATCTTCACCACGGGCGACGGCGAGGTGATCTTTAAAAAGTATTCGCCCATTGGCGAGATGAACGCAGTGGCGGCCCAGTATACCGAGGTGCTCAGCAAAAGCTTTGCGCTGACCGCACTGGTGGCCGACCGCGACCGCATCCTTACGGTGAGCGGCTCCGGCCGGCGGGAGCTGGCCGACCGCAGCATCAGCCAGCCGCTGGAAAAGCTGATGGATGGCCGCAGGCTGTACCAGAGCGAGGGAATTGCCGAAAAGTGCATCCTGCCCTGCGAAGGCTCGCCCCGGGTGGTGCTGTGCGCCGCACCCATCATTGCGGCAGGCGATGTGACCGGCGTGGTGGCCCTGCTGACCGAAGACCGCACGGCCACGCCGGATGCCGCCCAGCTCAAGGCCGTGAATGTGGCGGCGGCATTTCTGGCAAGGCAGATGGAAGAGTAAAGAACATGCCGGAGCGCTTTCCTTATAATAAGGAGGGCGCTTTCTTCGTTTATGACAGAATTATGAATCTTTTAAAACATTTTTCCAAGGGGCTTGACAGCACCGGAAAATTGGCTATAATGGTCTTAGCACTCAGGAACAAGGAGTGCTAAACAAACAAAGCAAACGCAAAAAGGAGGCAGGCGCTATGACGATGGATGCACGCAAGCAGCGAGTCTTGCAGGCGATCGTGGCGCTGTATGGTCTCGAAGGCGAGCCTGTTGGCAGCAGCGTGCTGGCAAACTACTTTGACATGGCAGTTTCCAGCGCAACGCTTCGCAATGAGATGGCGGCGCTGACAAAGCTGGGCCTGCTGGAGCAGCCCCACACCAGCGCGGGCCGTGTGCCCAGTGCCAAGGGCTACCGTTACTACCTTGATAATCTGCTGACCGACGATCAGCCGCTGGATCGTGTGAGCCGTGCCCGTGTGGATGCGGTGTTCGCAAGCCTTGACCACGAGCCGGAAAAGCTGGCCGCAGGTGCCGCCAAGGCGCTGGCCGCCATCAGCGGCTGCACCGCCGCCATCAGCACCCCGTGCGCCGAGGATCTGTGCATCGCCCACTATGAAGTGGTTCAGGTGGGCCGCAGCGCAGCGGCTGTGCTGGCCGTTACCACGGCCGGTTACGTTCGTACCCGTGTGGCGCGGGTGCGCACCGGTCTTTCCCGCGAGAATGCGGCAGCACTTGCCGCACTGCTCAACCGCAACCTTACCTTTGTAGCGCCGGTGGATCTTTCCACCCGGCTGCTGGCAGAGCTGTGCAGCCAGATCGACCCGGAGCTGGTGCCTGTCATCAGCGCGGCAGCGGCCATCCTGCAGGATTCCGTCAAGCCCCATGTATTTCTGGGCGGTGAGCAGTACCTGCTGGACTGGCCCCAGCTGGACGGCAAGGTGGGCGACATCCTCACACTGCTGAACGACGAGGAGCAGGCCGCTGGCCTGATCGCACCTCCGGCAGAACGCAGTGAGAGCGTGCTGCTGGGCGAGGATCTGGAACCGCAGATCCCGGGCCTGTGCATCGTGAGCGACCGGTATCTGGTGGGCGGAGGCCTGTGGGGCTCCATTGCATTGATCGGCCCCACCCGGATGCCCTTCCAGAAACTGATGCCGCTGCTGCATTACTTTGCAGACCAGCTGGGCGAGGGCATGAGCGGCAAACGAAAAGACACCCCACAGGCTGCCGTACCCCGGCGGACTGTGATCTATAAGGAGGATCTGGAATGAGCGAAGAAGCAAAAAAGACGGCTCCGGCTCAGGAAGCGGAGCAGCCCGAAACGGCTCCCGAGGAAAAGGCCCAGCAGGCAGCACCCGAACAGGAACCTGCTGCCGAAGCTGCCGACCCGAAGGATGACAAGAAGAAGGATGGCGGCTGGTTCAACAAGAAGGCCCGCGAGCTGGAAGCCGTAAAGGCAAAGCTGGACGCGGCCGAAGCCAACGCTGCACAGGCCAAAGACCAGCTGCTGCGCATGGCAGCGGAGTACGAGAACTACCGCAAGCGCTCCACCCGCGAAGCCGACCAGAAGTTCAACGATGGCATTTCCTTTGCGGTGAACCAGATCATTCCCATTCTGGATACGCTGGAGATGGCAGCCAACGCCCCCACCACCGACGAGAACTACAAAAAGGGCGTGACCATGACGCTGGACAAGGCCGCCAAGGCGCTGGATGCCCTCCATGTGGAGGAGATCGAGGCGCTGGGCAAGCCCTTTGATCCCAACTTCATGAATGCAGTGCAGCAGATCCCCGCCCCGGACGGACAGGAGAGCGGCACCGTCATCACGGTCTACCAGAAGGGCTACAAGCTGGGCGATAAGATCGTCCGCCATGCGACCGTTGTAGTGGCCGAATAACAAAGCAGAAACCCGAAAGGGTTTTGAATATAACATCCGCTTACAAACATTTGAGCATCACATAAACAATACGATTTGTTCTTTCGAGAGGAGTTTTCATTATGAGTAAGATCATTGGTATCGACCTTGGTACTACCAACAGCTGCGTGGCTGTCATGGAGGGCGGCGAGCCCGTTGTTATCGCAAACTCTGAGGGTGCACGCACCACCCCGTCTGTGGTCGGCTTTACCAAGACCGGCGATCGTCTGGTGGGTCAGGTCGCAAAGCGTCAGGCCATCACCAACCCCGAGAACACCGTTGCTTCCATCAAGCGCTTCATGGGCACCGACCACAAGGTGACCCTGAACGGCAAGGAGTACACTCCCCAGCAGGTCAGCGCTATGATCCTGCAGAAGCTGAAGGCTGATGCCGAGGCTTATCTGGGCGAGCCTGTTACCGAGGCTGTCATTACCGTTCCTGCATACTTCAACGACAGCCAGCGTCAGGCTACCAAGGACGCAGGCACCATTGCAGGCCTGAACGTCAAGCGTATCATCAACGAGCCTACTGCCGCTTCTCTGGCATATGGCATCGATAAGGAAGAAGACCAGAAGATCATGGTCTACGATCTGGGCGGCGGCACCTTCGATGTGTCCATCATCGAGATGGGCGACGGCGTTACCGAAGTTCTGGCCACCAACGGTGATACCCATCTGGGCGGCGATGACTTCGATGAGCGCATCATCAACTGGATGGCAGATGCCTTCCAGACCGAGAACGGCATCGACCTGCGCAAGGACAAGATGGCTGCGCAGCGTTTGAAGGAAGCTGCCGAGAAGGCAAAGATCGAGCTGTCCAGCGCAATGAGCAGCCAGATCAACCTGCCCTTCATCACTGCCGATGCTACCGGCCCCAAGCACTTGGATATGACCCTGACCCGCGCAAAGTTCAACGAGCTGACCGCTGATCTGGTCGATCGCACCATGGGCCCCGTCCGCAAGGCTCTGCAGGATGCAGGCCTGCGTCCCTCTGACCTGAAGAAGGTTCTGATGGTCGGTGGTTCCACCCGTATCCCCGCTGTCTACGATGCAGTCAAGAAGGAACTGAACTGCGAGCCCTTCAAGGGCATCAACCCCGATGAGTGCGTGGCTGTGGGCGCTGCCATTCAGGGCGGCGTGCTGCAGGGCGATGTCAAGGGCCTGCTGCTGCTGGATGTCACCCCGCTGAGCCTGGGCATTGAAACTCTGGGCGGCGTGTGCACCAAGATCATCGACCGCAATACCACCATCCCCACCCACAAGAGTCAGGTGTTCTCCACCGCTGCAGACAACCAGCCCTCTGTTGAGGTCAACGTTCTGCAGGGCGAGCGTGAGTTCGCACGCGACAACAAGAGCCTGGGTGTCTTCCATCTGGACGGCATCGCTCCGGCTCCCCGTGGTGTGCCTCAGATCGAAGTTACCTTCGATATCGATGCAAACGGCATCGTGAAGGTCAGCGCAAAGGATCTGGGCACCGGCAAGGAGCAGAACATCACCATTACCGCTTCCACCAACATGTCCAAGGAGGACATCGACAAGGCTGTGAAGGAAGCTGAGCAGTTTGCTGCCGACGATAAAAAGAAGCGTGAAGAGGTCGATATCCGCAACGGTGCCGACCAGATGGTGTTCCAGACTGAGAAGATGCTGAAGGAGAACGGCGACAAGCTGCCCGCCGACGTGAAGAGCGAGGCCGAGAGCAAGCTGGCCGACCTGAAGACCGCTGTTCAGTCCGGCAACGTGGACGACATCAAGGCAAAGCAGGAAGCTCTGAGCCAGGTGTTCGAGAAGATGTATCAGGCAGCCGCTGCCGCACAGCAGGCCGCCGGTGCACAGCCCGGCCCCGACGCAGGTGCAAACAACCAGCAGAAGCCGGGTGATGACGGCGTTGTGGATGCCGACTTCAAGGAAGTCTGATAAAAAACACAGCAGTGTGTGCCCGGCCAAACCGGCGGACGCACGCGTGGAATAGCAAAAGCCGCTCCGGTTTTGCCGGAGCGGCTCTTGCTGGTTATAGAGCGAGGAACCAACCGGGGCGTTTCCCGGATCAAACGTTCCCGGAGAGGTGAGTGGATATGGCACAGGAAAAGCGTGATTACTACGAAGTGCTGGGGGTATCCAAGACTGCGACCGATGCCGAGATCAAAAAGGCATACCGCAAGCTTGCAATGAAATACCACCCGGACTATAACCCCGGCGATAAGGATGCCGAGGAAAAGTTCAAGGAAGTAAACGAAGCAAACGAGGTGCTTTCGGACCCGAAGAAGCGCCAGCTGTACGACCAGTATGGCTTTGCAGGTGTTGACCCTGCCTATGCAGCACAGAACGGCGGCGGCCCCGGTGCGGGCGGCTTTGGCGGTTTTGGCGGCGACGGCGTGGATCTGGGCGACATTTTCGGCGATATCTTTGGCGGCGGCTTCGGCGGCTTTGGCGGTTCGTCCCGTCGGGCCAATCCCAACGCCCCCCGCAAGGGTCAGGACATCCGGGTGCGCATCACCCTGAGCTTTGACGAGGCCGTGCACGGCTGCAAGAAGAACATCACCATCACTCGCCAGCAGGAGTGCACCGAGTGCCACGGCAGCGGCTGTGCCGCCGGTTCCAGCCCCGAGATCTGCCCGGACTGCGGCGGCCGCGGCTTCGTGATCCGTCAGCAGCGCACCCCCTTTGGCGTGATGCAGACCCAGCAGCCCTGCTCCCGCTGTGGCGGCAAGGGCAAGCTGGTCAAGAATCCCTGCAAGGTCTGCCATGGCAGCGGCAAGGTGGCTGCTAAAAAGACGCTGGAGGTGTCCATCCCCATGGGCATCGACGACGACCAGAGCTTTGCACTGCGCGGCATGGGCGATGCCGGTGCAAACGGCGGTCCCTCCGGTGATGTGATCGTCATGGTCACGGTGCGCCCCAGCGAGGTGTTCCAGCGCGACGGCTACGATGTGTGGGTCACAGTGCCCATCACTTACAGTCAGGCTGTGCTGGGCGACACCGTGCAGGTGCCCTCCATTGACGGCAAGGTGGAGTACACCGTGCCCGAGGGCACCCAGAGCGGCACCACCTTCCGCCTGCGCGGCAAGGGCATCCAGTACCTGAATGGCCGCGGCCGCGGTGATATGTACGTCAAGTGCGAGGTGGAGATCCCCAAGAAGCTGAACAAGACCCAGCGGGAGGCCCTGAAGAAGTTCGAGGGCACCCTGAAAGAAGAAAACTACGAAAAGCGCAAGGGCTTCTTCAAAAAGCTGAAGGACATGTTCAACAACTGAGACTGAAAACCGCATAACATAAAAAGCGGCGGCACTTCCCAAACGGGAGGCGCCGCCGCTTTTGCTTTTTCAGAACAGAGACCCGGGACTTAGTTGCCGAAGATCAACAGGGCGTTGGGCACAAGGCCGATGATGGTTGCGCAGGAACCAATGAACCAGAAGCTGCAGCCGATGTCATGGATGGTGTTCGTGGGGCTTTTTTCAGCATGGGCAACCAGAGCGTTCATGCCGTTTTCCACCCAGTTAGAGTTGATATTTGCCTTGCGGTAATCGTGGATGGCAGAAACAGCCTTGTACCAGCCGTACAGCGGGAACCATGCCATGGCGGCTTCCACAACACCTACGCCGCCCTCGGTGTAGGTCATTTCTTCGCAGGACAAAACATTGTATGCAGCAGGATAAGTAATGGCGTTCGTCATAAAGCAAAACTCCTTTTTTAGGTTTGATAAAAAAGCGGCGGCTCTTCTCCCCAGAGACATAACGGCAGAAATGCCAAAGCTGCTGATGGTCGATGCAGCATTCCAGAAGATCATGCCGGCATGGTAGAAGGCGTTGGTCACATTGCCCTTGCAGTCGGCCTTGATATCGTTCCAGACGTTGGATGCCCAGTTGTCGTGATCCTTCTTGCGTGCTTCACGGCAGGTGTTGATGCCGATAACCGTAGCATAGCCGGGCCAGAACCAAGCTGCCAGTGCCTGACCGACAGTAGCACCGCCTTCGGTGTAGGTCATTTCTTCGCAGGACAGAACGTTGTAGGAAGCAGGCATCATGATTTTGTTTTCCATAATAACACTCCTTTGAATCAAAGCTATCCAGACAGTGCAAGATCGCACTGTTTAAAACCCAAAAATAAACCGGGATATGCGCTTGGAGATCGTTCTCATAAAGCAGGGCGCGCCGCCGCATGACGCGAGTAGTTGCTTGCAGGAAAAGGAAAGCAGTGCTGTTCTCTGCAGGCAAAAGACCGTTCAGACGGTATACAGTGCTCAGGCAGCCGATTTCTTATTTCTGCTTGATGAAAAGCCCGCGGCCCTCTCTGGCGGAAAAGGCCGCGGGTAAAGGGGTCTTTGGTCTCTCCGGACGGATCTTATGAGCAGGGTCAGAGCAGGACGATGGCAGCATTGACCAGAAAACCAACGCCGGTAGCGCTGGTCGCGGTGACCCAGACGATGCGTCCCAGATCACGCAGCATGTTCTGCGCACTGGAATCCATATCGCGGCTCAGAGCATCCAGACCGGTATCCAGCCAGTCGTTGGGGTGGCTCTTGCGGTAGTTGCGCATGGCGGTAACACCCATGTACCAGCCAATGGGCGGAATCCAGTTCAGCAGAGCTTCCGTAAAGGTAGCACCGCCCTCGGTGTAGGTCATCTCTTCGCAGGAAAGAACGTTGTAGGAAGCAGGCATCATGATCTTGTTTTCCATAATAACACTCCTTTGAATCAAAGATCGTATCAGCACATTCTATGCACTGTTCACACCAGATCGAACCATCGATGAAGAGCAACTGCTCTATATCGCCATTGTACAACACCCGTTGATTTTTTGCAAGGGGTGAATGGGCAGAGTGCGCAAAAACTGGAGAGACTTCCGAAAAGAACTAGAAAAATTTGTGAAAAAAGACTGCAATAATTTGACATAAAACAACAGCGCCCTTTCCTTTGCGGAAAAGGCGCTGCCATGTTTACCCGGCCACACCGGCACGGTAGAGGTACGGGTCGCTCTTGAAGCTGTCAAAACTGTAGAGCACAAGGATCTGGTCATAATCGTTATCCGCGATCAGCTGATCCAGACCGTAGTTGTAGTTGCGGAAGTCCACCACATCGATCTGGGCGTAGTTTGCCGTCAGATACGGTGCAAAGCAGTTGGCGTAGCTGTCCTTGATCACCAGAATGCGCCCGATGCCGTCGCCCTCAATGCGGCTCAGGCCGTTGTTGCCATGCAGGAACATGGCGTACTTATCGTACACGTTCAGCTTGTCCGTGTCGTACAGGCCGGTGGTCTGGCCGTCTGCGGGCTGGCCTGCAGCGGTGACATTATAGATGGTCAGGCTGTTCGGCAGGTCGTAGTAGGTGATAGTATCCGGCACGGCATTCCATGTGCGGGCCTTGGAGTAGTGGGTGCCGTAGAAATTTTCGGCGGTCAGAGCCGTGTGCGCGGCGGGGTCGAAGGGAATCAGGCCCAGCGTACCGCACAGCTGCTGGTAGGCGTAGTATGCGCCAAGGCTCGTCCAGTGATGGTCGGTGCGGTAGTAGATATATTCGTCCTTGTGTTCGGCAAGGGTCTGCCGCACATCCACAAAGCGCCCTCCGGCGGCCTGTACGGCGGCGGAAAGCTGGTCGAGATAGGCATCCTCGTCCAGCAGCGGCGCGTTTGCAGGCACGTTTTCCGGGTAAATGACCGATGCTGCCGGGGCCAGCAGTACATCCACCTTACCCGGGTGGCGCTGGCACAGTGCTTCCACAGCGGCGGTGTTCTTGGGCAGGGTGCGGTTCTCGCTGTCCAGCAGGCCGAAGGTGCGGGGGAACATCATGTGCTCTTTGCCCAGCAGGATGCCGCCGTTCTGCTCCTTCTGCAGCAGGGTGGTCTCCACTACGCTCTGCAGGCTGATCCACTCGTCGCGGCCGAACACCTGATCCTTCACGTATTTGGTGTAGGCGGTAAAGTAGCTGTTCAGCCCCTTGGCGGAAAGCTGGGTCAGCGCCGGGCGCTGGGAAAGGGTGGTGTTTTCCATCTCGCTGTAGGCGCGGTCCGGTGTAATAAGGTCCAGTGCGAACAGACCAAGAAAGAACAGGCTGAACACCACCAGCACCGGGTAGTGCAGGAGCGAGGAAGATTTTTTGGAATGCTTGTCCATCTTCACGCCTCCTTAAAAGTTGAAATAGAGGAACGGGCTGTTGGTACTGCCCACCACATAGGCGGTGGATACCACCAGCAGCGCCAGAATGGCGGCACAGCGGGTGACGGCATTCTTTTTGAGCAGGTTCCAAATCTTTTCAATGAGCGGGGTGCAGCAGAGGATGCTGACCACCAGCAGCACACTGTAGTTGCGCAGGAAGTACAGCGGCGAAACACCGCCGGAAGGAACGAACAGCTTGTGGAACAGCAGACCGAAGCTTACGCCCGTATCGTTGCCCACGAACATGGCCCAGCCCACCACAACGAGGAACAGGGTGTAGATGTGGGGCCACACTCTGCCCTTTTGCAGGTGGGGCAGCAGGAACAGCTTTTCTACAGCCAGCAGCACAAAGTAGTACAGGCCCCAGCAGATAAAGTTCCAGTTCGCGCCGTGCCAGATGCCGGTGAGCAGCTCCACCACGAACAGGTTGAAGATCTGGCGCTTCAGGCCCTTGCGGTTGCCGCCGAGAGGGATATACACATACTCCCGGAACCAGCCGGAAAGGGTCATGTGCCAGCGCCGCCAGAACTCGGTGATGGATGCGGAGATATAAGGGTAGTTGAAGTTTGCGGGGAAGTCGAAGCCCAGCATCTTGCCCATGCCAATGCCCATCATGGAGTAGCCGGAAAAGTCAAAGTAGAGCTGCAGGCTATAGGCGATGATGCCCAGCCACACCAGCGGGGTGGATGCATTGGCAAGGCCCACAAAGGTGGTGGAAGGGCTGTCCGCAACGCCGATGATGTCTGTCCACAAAGCACCGATGGCATCCGCCAGCAGCACCTTTTTGGCAAGGCCAAAGGTGAACAGGGTCATGCCCTCTTCGATCTGCTGCAGGCTGTAGCGGTGCCGGTATACGTGCAGCTGGTTCGAGACATCGCGGTATTTCACGATGGGGCCGGCGATCAGCTGAGGGAACATGACCACATAGGCACCAAAGTCGATGATATTACGCTCTGCCTTTACATCCCGGCGGTAAACATCGATGGAGTAGGAAAGGGTCTGGAAGGTGTAAAAGCTGATGCCCAGCGGCAGAGTGCCAATGCCCTGGATCTCGGCAAAGGCGGTGCCCAGCAGGGCGTTTGCGCTGCGCAGCACAAAGTTTGCGTATTTGAAGTAGAACAGCATCCCAAGGCTGCCAATGAGGGCCACCAGCAGAAATGTCCTGCGCAGGGCCGGCTTTTGGTCGAAGTGCTCGATGCACAGGCCGCTGATGTAGTTGATGAGGATGAGGGCCACCATGACCGGGAAAAACCGTACCTCGCCCCAGCAGTAGAACACCAGACTGCAGAGGAACAGCACGGTGTTCTTGAGCTTTGCGGGCGCAAGGTAATACAGCGCCAGCGTGATGGGCAGAAACCGGAACAGAAAGATGATGGTGCTGAAAACCAAAGCGTCAGCCTCCTTTTAGCCGAAAAAAGCCGATGCCGCAAATGGCACCGGCCTTGGGTGGATCCAGATTCAGTCTGCCAGTGCGCTGTCCACGGCGCTGTCCAGATCGGCAGTGCACTCGTTGGATGCGATCACCATGACAATGGTGTTGCCCTTGAAGGCGATAACAGCGTTCTCCACGTTATCCTGCGCCTGAGCAAACTCGGCGTAGTTGCCGTAGAAGGCCACCTGATCCTGCTGGTAGGAAGCCAGCTGGTTGGCTACGTCCTCGGCCTTGCCGTCGGCAGCTTCGAGCACCAGCACCAGACCGGCATCGCCGTTGTCGTTGCTCTTCACGCCCTTGTAGCTCACAACGTCCTCAGCCTTCAGGCCGAAATCGTACTCAATGTTCATGGCTGCGATCTCGAACTGGTTGGAGATGGGGTCGGCTTCCAGCAGAGCATTGAAAACACCGTCCAGTGCATCAGAGCCGTTCTCGGCAGCATTGTCCACAACAGCGGATGCGGCGGCGCTGGAAGCGGGAGATTCCGCAGCAGCGGTGGAAACGGAGGAGGGAGCGGCCGAAGAGCTGGCGGAACCGCCGCAGCCGGTAAGAGCGACAGCAGCCAGCGCGCCGGTGAGAGCAATTGTAAAGATTTTTGTGCGATTTATCATAAAATATTCCTTCTTTTGTTCAAAACATTTTTGCAGCTGCCCAAAGCGGTCCAGCATCAGGGCAGACTATTGTTATCTTACCATAACTGTGTGCAAAATGCAACGAAAAGCCCCTCGGTTTTACGGATTTTTAACCGGTGATCTTCTCCCCTGCGGCAAGCTTCTGCAGCACGGAAACGGCATCCTCAAAGCACAGGCCGCTCTGCTGGATCAGGGCCGCATTTTCCGGCCCCACATAGCGCCAGTGCCACGGCTCGTAGGTGATCTCGGTAACGGCTTCTGCGTTTTTGGGGTACCGCAGGATGAAGCCGTATTCCACGGCATGGGCGCTCAGCCAGCGGAAGGCCTCGGTGTTTTCAAAGCCCTCGGTCAGGTCGGTGTGCTCCGGGCTGTTCAGGTCGGCAGCAAGACCGCAGTTGTGCTCCGAGTAGCCCGGCGGGTTCACGATATTTGCCGCCTGCTTTTTCGCTTCGGCTTCGCTCAGGCCCTTATTGCGGAAATACTGGGTCTTTTGGTCGTAGAGGTTCTTCTGGTAGTCCACGCTGCGGTAGCCGCTCTGCATCCAGATGGTCACGCCGTCCTTTGCGGCGGCGGCCTGCATGGCGAGGAACGCATCGGCGGCTTCGGTCTGCAGGGTCTTGTTCACAGCGGTGGCCGAGCCGCACACCTTGGTGGTAAAGGTATGATCGTCCGGCATTTTGTTCGTGTGGTTCACCAGCACCATGCGGGGATCATCCAGAATGGCCTGCGCCTGCCGGGCGGTCAGCAGACTGCTTTCTGCCTCTGATGCTGCCGAGGCGCTGGACGTGGAAGTTGCCGAGGCGGCAGGCACAGCGGAACGGCTGTGCAGCACGAACGAGGCCCCGCCCACGGCAATGCAGGCCACGACGGTAACGGTGAGCACGCGCCGCACGGCGGGCCGCAGATGGCGGCGGTGATGAGGATGGACAGACGGATTCATCTGGAATACCTTCTTTCCGGTGGATGTGCATAGAGTTTGCTTCCTATGGGAAAGATATGCCCGGAGGGGAAACAATATGAAAATGACAGCACAGGAATATGCGCGCCGGGTGCGGCGCATCGGGCCGCACTCGCCCTTGGGTCTGGACTGCCTGTGGGCTTTTGGCGTGGGCGGCGGCATCTGCCTGCTGGGCGAAGTGCTGCGCCAGAGCTATCTTGCCATGGGCGTGGAAGCCGACCTTGCCGGCACCCTGACCAGCTGCAGCCTGATCGTGCTCTCAGCGGTGCTTACCACGCTGGGCTGGTACCAGAAGCTGGCCGCAAAGGCCGGGGCCGGGTCGCTGGTGCCCATCACAGGCTTTGCCAATGCGGTGGTCAGCGCGGCCATCGAGTTCAAGGCCGAGGGCCGGGTGCTGGGTACCGGGGCCAAGATGTTCACCATTGCCGGGCCGGTGATCGTGTACGGCACGCTGGCGGCGGTGGTGTACGGCGCGGTGCTGTGGGTGCTGGGCATGGCGGGTGTGCCTGTGCTGTCATAAACACGGGCAAGTGTGCCGTAAGATTGCAGCATGATGTTATTATACAATATTTTATGGAACATTTTTCATCTATTTTCCACGAAGGAGAAATTTTGCCTATGACGGTCCGGTGCGGGGATACCCTGCTGTTCCAGACACTGCCGGTGATCGCTGCGGGTGCAGCGGTGGGCGGCAAAAAAGAGAGCGAAGGCCCGCTGGCGGCAGAGTTCGACGAGCTAAGCGCAGACAACCGCTTTGGCCAGTCCAGCTGGGAAGCTGCGGAAAAATACCTGCAGCTGCGCGCCGCGCGGCTGTGCCTGCAAAAGGCGGCGCTTCCGCAGGAAAAGGTGCAGCTGGCCCTTGCCGGGGATCTGCAGGCCCAGTGCACGGCATCCAGCTATGCCATGCGGGAGCTGGGCGTGCCCTTTGCCGGGCTGTTCGGGGCCTGCAGCACCATGGCCGAGGGCCTTGCGCTGGGCGCTGCTCTGTGCGAGGGCGGTGCTGCGCGCAATCTGCTGGCCATGGCTTCCAGCCACTTCTGCGCGGCAGAGCGGCAGTTCCGCACGCCGCTGAGCTACGGCGCGGTGCGCACGCCTACGGCCCAGTGGACTGCCACCGCTGCCGGATGCTGCCTTTTGCAGCCGCAGGGCGAAGGCGTTGGCATTGCCGCTGCCACCTTTGGCCGTGTGCAGGATTATCAGGTAAAGGACATCAACAATATGGGGGCTGCCATGGCCCCGGCAGCGGCTTCCACCCTGCTGCACTATTTTAAGGATACCGGCACCGAACCGCAGGAGTTCGACTGCATCTATACCGGCGACCTTGGGCAGGTGGGCAGTCAGCTGCTGCGGGAGCTGCTGGCCGCAGAAGGCTTGTTGATCAAAAACCATGTAGACTGCGGGTGCATCCTGTTCGATGCAAACGAGCAGAGCGTAAAGAGCGGCGGCTCCGGCCCGGGCTGCTGCGCGGCGGTGCTGTGCGGGCACATCCTGCCGCGCCTGCGCCGGGGCAGCCAGAAGCGGGTGCTGTTCACAGCCACCGGGGCCCTGATGAGCCAGACCACCTTTTTGCAGAAGGAGACCATCCCGGCGGTGGCGCATCTGGTGGAGCTGCGTGCGCCGGAAAAGGAGAAGTAAGATGAACTATTTCTGGGCTTTCTGTGTGGGCGGGGCCATCTGTGTGGCGGGACAGCTGCTCATCGACCTGACCGGCCTGACCCCGGCCCGCATCCTGACCGGATATGTGGTGGCGGGCGTGGTGCTTTCGGCCATTGGGTGGTATGCCCCGCTGGCCGAGTTTGCCGGGTGCGGGGCCACGGTTCCCCTGCTGGGCTTCGGCCATCTGCTGGCAAAGGGCGTGCGCACTGCGCTGCAGGAAGAAGGTGCTGTGGGCATCCTCACCGGCGGGCTGACCGCCGCTGCGGCCGGTGTTACCACCAGCCTTGTGTGCGGCGTGGTGTGCAGCTGGGTGGGCAAAAGTCACGACCAGAACTGAAGAAGAAATACACCAGAACATCGTCACTTTGTCCGCCACCCTTCGCCCTGTTTTTCCACCGCACTGCGGTAAACTGTGCAAAACAGGAGGTGATGCGGATGAAGCACCGCTGGACGACCCTTTTGTGGGAGCTTTGGGCTGCACAGGCCTTGTGCGCGGTGGCAGCCCTGCCGCCGGGCAGTGCGTTCCATACATGCCCGGCACTGGCGCTGCCGGGGCTGGCCCTTGCGGCGGCGGTGCCCACGGCATGGGCTGCGTGGGCGCTGCTGGCCGAGCCGCCCGACGGCCTGCCGCCGGAGCAGCTTCTGGAGCAGGTGCCGGGGTTCGATTTTGCCACCCTGTGCGATTTTGAGCGGCCTGCTGCCGTGCCCTGAAAAGCGGGCAAAACAAAAACCCCTGTGCCGGGAACCCGGTACAGAGGTTTTGTTCGTCAATCAGAAAGCGATCAAGCGTTCTTGTTAGCACGCTTTGCCATACGGCTGATCTTGCGGCTGGCGGTGTTCTTTTTGATGACACCCTTAGCGCGAGCCTTGTCGATCGCGGAAACAGCAGCCAGGACGGTTGCGTCCTTGTCAGCGGCATTCGCATCGATGGCAGCGTCTGCCTTCTTGACGACTGTTTTCAGGTTGGTCTTAATGGCCTTGTTGTGAGCCTGCTCTGCAGCAGCCTGCACGACGCGGTCCTTCTGAGATTTGATGTTAGGCATTCGTTCCACCTCCTTGGCTACCTATAACAGCGCACCCTATGATACCATATTTCGCGTACCAGCGCAAGCGTTTTTTTGATTTTTGTTTAGAAAAGTTTTATTTTTTCCATACTTTCTGCGTGCAGAGGGGGCATTTGGCCCCAAAACAGGCAGGAGGAGCAGAAAAATGCGTTTTACCGATATGGCAGACGAGATGTTTGGCGCGGCACAGGGGGCGCTGCCTGCCGGGGTAAGGCTTGCCACAGCAAAGCGCGGCGGGGTCACAATAACGCGGGTGGAGATCGCGCGCGAAGGGCTGGCGAAGCCCCGCGGACGGTATGTCACGCTGGAAATGCCCAGCGTCAGCGTGCTGGACGAGCGGGATGCTGCGGTGATCGAGACCTGTGCGGCGGAACTGCGCGCCCTGCTGCCGCCGGAAGGGCCGGTGCTGGTGCTGGGCATCGGAAACCGGCGGGTCACGGCGGATGCCCTCGGTCCGCGCACGGCGCAGAAGATTTTAGTCACCATGGGGCCGCAGCACACGCTGCCGGTAAAAGGCATCCGGCCGGTGGCCGCCATTGCGCCGGGGGTGTCGGCCTCCACCGGGCTGACTCTGCGCCAGCTGGCCGGGGCCATGGTGGAAGCAGTGCGGCCGGCAGCCCTGATCTGCGTGGACAGCCTTTGCAGTGCCGAGGGTGCACGGCTGGGCCGCAGCGTGCAGTTCTCCGACACCGGGCTGTACCCGGCGCAGGCGGATCATGCAAAGCATCTGAACGCGGCAGCGCTGGGCGTGCCGGTGATCGCGGCGGGCATCCCCACCTTGATGGATTCGGACGAAGGAGCAGATCTTGTGGTCACGCCCCGGGCGCTGGACAGCGTGATCGCCCACGGCTCGGCTCTTCTGGCCGGTGCCATCAACCGGGCCTTGCAGCCAAGGCTCAGCGTGGCGCAGCTGTTCTGGCTGGCGGGGTAACACCGGTGGGCCGGAAGGGAGGTTATTTTATGCGCAGCAAAGCACTGCCGCCCGCCCGGGCGCAGGGGCATATCGTGCCGTTTCTGGAAGCGGCTGCTCTGTTTGCCGCACTGTGCATCTTTGCCCGCACGGCGGCACTGATGCTGGCTGCGGCCATTACTGCACCGCTGCCAATGGCCGAAACTCTTTTCTGGCTGGGGCGGCAGTCCGCACAGGAGCAGCCCGCATCATCTGTGCAGGTGGAAGCCGCACCGGACAGCACACCGGAAGCGGCGGCATCCTCTCTGCCGCAGGCCGTGCAGGCGCTGACCGGGAACATTGAGGACTACCTTGTGCCGCTGCTGGGCGAGGAAGCCCGCCCGGCGGATGCGGGTACTGTCATTGAAAAAAATTATCCGCAGGGCAGCGGCGAAAAGTACATTCCCTGCGGGGCGGGCAGCATCAAAAACAATACCCGGCAGACGGCGGCAGACATTGCGGCGGAGATCGAGAATCCGCTGCCCTTTGCCATTGAGCCGAACAGTCCCGACCCGCAGGTGCTGGTGATGCACACTCACGCCACCGAGGACTACCGCCTTTCGGCCGGGCTGTGGTTTGCCCCCGGCGATGGTGCCCGCAGCACCGACTGCAGCGTGAACATGTGCGCGGTGGGCCGTGTGGTGGCCGATACCCTCAATGCGGCAGGCATCAACACCCTGCACGACGAGACCCTGAACGACTACCCCAGCTACACCGGAAGCTATGCCAACAGCCGGGCCGTGGTGCAGCAGTATCTGGCCCGGTATCCCAGCATCAAGGTGGTGCTGGATGTCCACCGGGACGCCATCGAGACGGAAAGCGGCAGCCGCTATGCCCCGGTGTGCACGGTGGACGGGCGGCAGGCCGCACAGGTCATGATCATCTGCGGGTGCGACAACGGCACCACCGTTCAGCTGCCGGGCTGGCGGCAGAATCTGCGCTTTGCCGCTGCGTGGGAGCGCAGCATGGAAGGAATGTACCCCGGTTTTACCCGGCCGGTGCTGTTCAGCTACCGGTTCTACAATCAGGATCTGACCACCGGCAGCCTGCTCATTGAGATCGGCGGGCACGGCAATAACCTGAACGAGGCTCTTTATGCCGGGCAGCTGGCGGCAAAGGGCCTTGCTGCCGCATTGCTGGGCGGTGCTTGACAAAACGCCGCCAAAGTGCTATTTTTTAAAGGTCAAATGCAAAGATCGGGAAAAGTAGCGCGGGCCGTCCGGCCCAGAGAGTGCGGCACAGCTGAGAGCCGCGCCCGCACGCCGCGTGAACGAACACCCGGGAGCAGCAAACTGAACATGGCAGCTGCCATTAGTAGGTGCGCCGCAGGCCCTGCGTTACAGGGGCAGCGCTTTTATTGAGCGCGTGAGCGACCGGACACTTCCGGTAATTCAGGTGGCACCGCGGACATTACAAGACAGCTTGTTCGCCCTGAACTTTCAGGGAGAACAAAGCTGTCTTTTTCATTTTATATCGAAAGGGAGAACAAACACTATGGAACGCACTGAGATCGTTTCGCTGTTCAAAAACACCCCCGCCGACGGCACCGAGATCACCGTCTGCGGCTGGGCAAAGAACATCCGCGACTCCAAGAACATCGGCTTCATCGCCCTGTCGGACGGCGGCTGCTTCAAGACCCTGCAGGTCGTGCTGGAAGCAGGCAAGCTGGCAAACTACGATGAGGTGATCCACACCGGTCTGTACAGCAGCCTGCGCGTCAAGGGCAAGCTGGTGCTCACCCCGCAGGCAAAGCAGCCCTTTGAGCTGAATGCCGACAGCGTGGAGATCCTGGGCGACTGCCCGGCGGACGAGTATCCGCTGCAGAAAAAGAAGATGAGCATGGAATATCTGCGCACCATGCCCACCCTGCGCCCCCGCACCAACACCTTCAACGCCGCTTTCCGCGTGCGCAGCGCCGCTGCCTACGCCATCCACAAGTTCTTCCAGGAGAACGGCTTCGTTTACTCTCACTCTCCGCTGCTCACCTCTTCCGACTGTGAGGGCGCAGGCGAGATGTTCCGCGTGACCACGCTGGATCTGGAGAATGTGCCCAAGAACGAGGACGGCACTGTGGATTACACCCAGGACTTCTTCGAGAAGCCGGTCAATCTGACCGTTTCCGGCCAGCTGGAAGCCGAGGCCATGGCCATGGCATTCGGCAAGGTGTACACCTTCGGCCCCACCTTCCGCGCCGAGAAGAGCTTTACCACCCGTCACGCCGCCGAGTTCTGGATGATCGAGCCGGAGATGGCATTCTGCGACCTGTCCGGCTACATGGACACCGCCGAGGCCATGACCAAGTACGTCATCCGCTACGTGCTGGACAACTGCCCGGATGAAATGGCCTTCTTCAACCAGTTCATCGACAAGGGCCTCATCGAGCGTCTGGAGCTGGTGGCAAACTGCGAGTTTGGCCGCATCAGCTACACCGAGGCCATCGAGATCCTGAAGAAGAACAACAAGAAGTTCCAGTTCCCTGTGGAGTGGGGCGTGGACATCCAGACCGAGCACGAGCGCTACCTGACCGAGGTGGTGTTCAAGAAGCCTGTGTTCGTCACCGACTACCCGAAGGAGATCAAGAGCTTCTACATGAAGCAGAACCCGGACGGCAAGACCGTGGCAGCCGCAGATATGCTGGTGCCCGGCATCGGCGAGCTGATCGGCGGCAGCCAGCGTGAAGAGAACTACGACAAGCTGGTGGCCCGCATGGACGAGCTTGGCATGGACAAGACCAACTACGACTGGTACCTGAACCTGCGCAAGTTCGGCGGCGTGGAGCACGCTGGCTACGGCTTGGGCTTCGAGCGCATGATCATGTACCTCACGGGCATCCAGAACATCCGTGACGTGCTGCCCTTCCCCCGCACTGCATACGGCTTCTGATAAGCGCGCATACTTTTACCGGGCTGCTGCACCTTGCGGCGGCCCGTTTTTTGATAAGGAGCACAAAACAAGTGGAAAATATCTCTCCTGCCCTGCTGGACTGGTTTTACAAAAACCACCGCATCCTGCCCTTCCGCACCGACCCCAGTCCCTACCATGTGTGGCTCAGCGAGATCATGCTGCAGCAGACCCGGGTCTCGGCGGCACTGCCCTACTACGAACGCTTCCTCGCCGCCCTGCCGGACATTCCGGCCCTTGCCGCCTGCGAAGAGGAAAAGCTGCACAAGCTCTGGGAGGGTCTTGGCTACTACAGCCGGGTGCGCAACCTGCAAAAGGCTGCACGCATCGTCTGCGAGCAGTACGGCGGACAGCTGCCCGCCGACTATGATGCCCTGCGGGCCCTGCCCGGCATCGGGGACTACACGGCGGGAGCCGTTGCGTCCATCAGCTTCGGCATCTCGGTGCCCGCCGTGGACGGCAATGTGCTGCGGGTGTTCTCCCGTTTGTACAACGACCCCGCTGCCGTCACGGAACCGGCAGTGAAAAAAGCGTTCACCGCCCGCGTGATGGAGCACCAGCCGCCGGATGCGCCCGGCGACTACAATCAGGCCCTTATGGAGCTGGGAGCGCTGGTCTGCGTGCCGAACGGTGCGCCCCTGTGCGAAAAATGCCCGCTTGCCCACCTGTGCGCCGCCCGTGCTGCGGGCACTGCATTGGAGCTGCCCCGCAAAGCAGCGCCCAAGCCCCGCAGACTGCAGCCTGTGACGCTGGCCCTGCTGGAAAGCCCGGCAGGTTTCCTTTTACAGCAGCGGCCCCAAAAGGGCCTGCTTGCCGGGCTGTGGCAGCCGGTACTGTGGGAGGGTGAAACCCTTGCCGCCGGAGAGGTCCTTGCCCGCCTGCAGGCCATGGGGCTGGATACCGGCACCGCCGCGCCGGAAGCGCTGCCCGCTGCAAAGCACATCTTCAGCCACATCGAGTGGCATATGAACGGCATCCTGCTGCATGTGCCCGCCCAAGATGCCCCGGCAGGCTGCGTGTGGGCAAGCCGGGAAGCCCTGCAGGCCGAGTATACGCTGCCCGGCGCATTCAAGGCATACAGGAAGCTTATAGTATGAAATTTTGGCCTTTTTGACCTGAATGGTTGTAATTTTTGACAGGAACGGGTATAATAAAAGCCAACAAGCACTGGAATGAAAGCTGAAACATCGTTTCAACGAAAAAAGGAGTGTATTGAACCTATGAAGAAATCTTGTCTGGTCGCTGTGATCACTGTTCTGGCCGCTGTTGCCGGTGCCCTTGCTGCTGTTGCTGTTTACCTGCACCGCCGTGAGAAGGAGCTGGACGAGTACGAGCGTCTGCTGTTCGGCGAGGACGATGCTGCAACGGTAGAGCCGGAGGCTGCTGCCGAAGAGGCTGCCCCTGCAGAGGATGCTGCAGAATAAAAAACACGAACCGTAAACCTTCGGGCGCACCGGCAGTCTGCAAAAGGCTGTGCCGGTGCGCCCTTTTTGCTACATAGAAGGAGTGTATCATGAAGCGTTTTCTGCTCTGGCTCGTGGGTGTGGTGCTGGGCGTAGGCATCTTTCTGGGCGCGGTGATGGGCGTGAGCTATGCCTTTACCACTGAGGGCGGCTGCCCGGACAGCACCGCGCAGTTTGGCACCGAAGCGCTGGAACCCAACGGCTGGTGCTGGCAGGTGCCACTCATCGGCGGAAAGCTCGATAAGGTGTTTGCCAGCCCCGCCACCCTCACGGTGCAGAAGCTGGGCACGCTGTACACGGCCCACCCGGCCATCACCCTGCCGGACTGGGCCAGCTACACCACCCTCACCATCCAGAACGCCTATGGCAGCATTGTATTTGTGGGCAGTGTGAGCGATTATCAAAGCTTTTTGTTCCCGGCCAACGGCGAATATAAGGCAGAGCTATCGGTCTGGCGGGTGCCGGAGGGCGGCATGGCCACCCAATTTGAGGGCGGCAGCACCGGCGCAGTGCGCAGAAATCTGGGGCTGGAAAAGCCTGCAAAGCCCACCGGCTGGTATCGTTATGCCTTCCGGTTCACCCTGCAGGCCAGCGCGGAGGTGGAGCTTTCCGCCGAGCGGGTGGAGCAGGGCGGCATTGTGGGCCTGCGCATCTCCGGCATGACCGGCGATGCAGCACCCACTGTGGAGACCGACCTTGGCAATGTGCAGTGCGTGCGTGCAGCCGATGGCTGGCGGGCCTACATCCCGGCGGCATACAACGCTTCCTCCGGCGGGCATGAGGTGAACATTACCGTGAATGGCGAGACTATCACCTGCAGCATCATCGTGCTGCCCAAGGATTTTGGCACGGTGGACGTGGAGCCGGAACCGGATGCATCGGAAGCGGCAAACACCCAGTTCCGCAATGCAGTCTGGGGCCTGTACGAAGCGCCCGCGCGGGAAAAAATGTGGCAGGGTGGCTTTGTGAACCCGGTGGAAAGCTACACCACCCTTGTGGATTACGGTCAGGTCAGGGTGGTGAACGGCAGGCAGGGCAGCCGTTCCAACTCCACAAAGCTTTATACCATTCCCGGCGAGCCCTGCCGCGCCCCGGCAAACGGCGTGGTGGTGCTGGCCGCAGAGCTGGCCCTTACCGGCAACACGGTGGTCATCGACCATGGCTGCGGGATGCGCAGCTACCTGTACGGGCTGCAGACTCTTTCCGTCTCTGCCGGGCAGACGGTGGAAAAGGGGCAGGCTGTAGGCGTGCTGGGCGAGGAGCTGACCATGGACTTCAAGCTTGGCAGCAAGAGCGTGAACCCGTGGATGCTGTTCCAGACCAGCGGCGGATTGTTCTGGAAGGAGAACAGCTGACGATTTTAAATGGCCTCCGCTTTGCTCTGGCCATAAACAGCGGAATTTTTATTTTTATAAGAGCAATGCCGGACGGCCTGCGGGCTGTCCGGCATTGCATTTTCACAGAAAGAGTCATAAAGAAAAACGGCATCATCTGCCGGTTTCGATCTTTTACGTGAAAAAAGGGTCCTGAAAAGCCCGCAGGCTTTTCAGGACCCAAACATAAAAGAATAATTCCTCTAAATACGGCTAGAGCGAAGCGGAGGCTGTTTCGATGGTCAAATCATCAGGAAATGGCATCCACGTCCCACTTCATGCGGACGGCATCGGCACCGTCCAGTTTGATGTTCAGCGCACCGGCGTTGTCCATCACCTGCTGCGGGGTGCGGGCACCGCACAGCACATGCAGGCCGGGGATCATGCGGGCGGTCAGGGCGATCACCAGCTGTGCCAGAGAGCAGTCGTATTTCTCGGTCAGGTCGCCCCACTTTGCCAGCATGTCCAGCGCCTGTGCCCGGCGGGCGGGCTGGAAGCTGGGGTTCGAGTTGCGGGTGCTGCCCTCGGGATAGGTGGTGTCCATGGTCACCTTGCCGGTCAGCAGGCCCTGCTCCAGCGGAGAGTATGCCTGCACCGAAACGCCCAGCTCCTTGCAGGTAGGCAGCAGCTGCTTTTCCACACGGCGGGTGAGCAGGCTGTACTTTTCCTGAATGACATCCAGCTGACCGTACTTGCAGTAGCCGCGGATGATGTCCGCAGTGACATTGGAAGCACCGATGGCACGGATCTTGCCCTGCTCCTTCAGCTTCATCATGGCTTCCACCGTCTCTTCCAGCGGGTAGATGCCGAAATCGGGGGTCTGCCAGTGGGTGTACAGCACATCCAGATGATCGGTGTGCAGGCGGCGCAGGCTGTCCTCCACATCCTCGATGATGCTCTTTGCAGAAAGGTCGCGGTAAACGGTGGTGCCGTCCACGACCTTGTGCAGCACCGGTGTTTCATGCCGCCACTCCAAACCGCACTTGGTGGAAAGCACCACCTTGTCGCGGTCGATGTGCTTCATGGCTTCGCCCACCACGGTCTCGCTGTGGTACAGGCCGTAGATGGGGGCGGTGTCGATCCACTGGATGCCCTGCTCCACAGCAGTCTGGATGGCCTTGACTGAAAGGCTGTCGTCGTTGTCGCCCCACCATGCACCGCCGCCGATGGCCCAGGTGCCCATGCCGAGAAATGGCACCTGAATGCCGCTTTTGCCAATATTGATATTCTGCATATACTTTACCCTCCATGCCAGCAGTGTTCCCCGCAATGGGAACCTCTCATTCAAAAGCTGGCATTTTTCGTTGTATTTTTTGTGTTTTATAAAAAAGAGCCGCAGCCGCGGGACATTCCCGCACCGCAGCTCTCTTTCAACTCAGATATTACCGAACTCGCTCAGTTTCAGCGTTTCGTTGTGGGTCTCAGCCCAGCGCACCGCCCAGTCGGAGGTGAACAGCAGCAGGCGGTTGCCCTTCATATCCTCCACAGCCTTGGTGTCGCTGGTCAGGTCCAGATCCCGCAGGTTGTAGGTGTCGGGGTCGTTCTGCACCCAGCGCAGCTGCTCAAAGGGCAGCTGCTGCATCCGGATCTCCACGTTGTACTCGGTGTTCAGGCGGTACTCCAGCACTTCCAGCTGCAGCACGCCGACCACGCCGACCACCACTTCTTCCATGCCGCCGCCCACTTCGCGGAAGATCTGGATGGCACCCTCCTGCGCGATCTGCTCCATGCCCTTCACGAACTGCTTGCGCTTCATGGTGTCCTTCTGCTCAATGCGGGCAAAGTGCTCCGGCGAGAAGGTGGGGATGCCTGCGAACTGGACCTTCTTTTTGCCGGTGCACAAGGTGTCGCCGATGGAGAAGATGCCCGGGTCGAACAGGCCGATGATGTCGCCGGCGTAGGCTTCGTCCACGATGGCGCGGTCCTGCGCCATCAGCTGGGTGCCGGTGGCCAGCTTGATGTTCTTGCCCTCCTGCACATGGAAGGCCTCCATGCCGCGCTCGAACTTGCCGGAGCAGATGCGCATAAAGGCGATGCGGTCGCGGTGGGCCTTGTTCATGTTGGCCTGAATTTTAAAGATGAAGGCAGAGAACTCGTCGCGGCAGGGGTCCACGGTCTCGCCGGTCAGGCTGTCCACGCGGGCCAGCGGGGTGGGAGTGAGCCGCAGGAAGTTCTCCAGAAAAGGCTCCACGCCAAAGTTGGTCAGGGCAGAACCAAAGAACACGGGGCTCAGCTCGCCGCGCAGCACTTTGTCGAGGTCAAATTCCTCGGCAGCGCCGTCCAACAGCTCGATCTCATCCACCAGCTGCTGGTGCAGGTAGGGGGTGAGCAGCTCGTCCAGTGCGGGATCGCCCAGCTCGGCCTCGGTCTCATCCACCTTCTTCACGCCGTTGGCGCGGCCGTCGCTGGAGAATGCCAGCACCTTGCGGGTGTTGCGGTCGAACACGCCCTTGAACTCCTTGCCGCAGCCGATGGGCCAGTTCATGGGGTAGGTCTTGATGCCCAAAATCTCCTCAATGTTCTCCATCAGCTCAAAGGGGTCGCGGGCTTCGCGGTCCATCTTGTTGATGAAGGTGAAGATGGGGATGTGGCGCAGGGTGCACACCTTGAACAGCTTGATGGTCTGGGCCTCAACGCCCTTTGCAGCGTCGATGACCATGACGGCAGAGTCTGCCGCCATCAGGGTGCGGTAGGTGTCCTCCGAGAAGTCCTGATGGCCCGGGGTGTCCAGAATGTTCACGCACTTGCCCGCGTAGTTGAACTGCAGGACAGAAGAGGTGACGGAAATACCGCGCTGCTTCTCAATGTCCATCCAGTCGGACACGGCGTGCTTTGCGCTCTGCTTGCCCTTGACGGAGCCTGCCTGATTGATGGCTCCGCCGTACAGCAGCAGCTTTTCGGTCAGAGTGGTCTTACCGGCGTCGGGATGGCTGATGATCGCAAACGTCCGGCGGCGCTCGATTTCTTCACGATTTGTCATAAACTAGTATTTCTCCTATACGGATAAAACTCCTTCCGTCATCGCTCCGCGATGCCACTGTTCCCCCTTTTGTCACTTGTGTGACATCTTCCCCCGACCGGGGGAAGTCTTTCTCAAAGAGGGAGGCTTTTGCCTTCCCGCAGCGTCAAAGGCTCCCTCCCAGAGGGAGCTGTCGAGCGAATGCGAGACTGAAGGAGTTCGTTTTTACACATACATCCCCTATTTTATCCGAAAACGCTCCATAATGCAAGTGTTTTCGTTATTTTTTCAGGATGATGCAGGGCAGAGGGGCGGTTTCGGCCCAGTTGGCAAAATCACACACCAGAACGGTAAAACTTTTGAGCGGAAGTGCCCGGAGATATTCCAGCACCGTCTGCTTTTCATCCGTGCCGATGACCTGCCCGCTGTAGAGGATGGCGCTCACCACGCCGCCGGGGCGCACGGCTTCCAAAGCCGCCTGCAGGGCGGGGATGCTGCTCTGCGCGGTGGAGAACACTGCGTGGTCGGCCCCGGGCAGCCAGCCAAAGTTGAACATCACCGCATCTGCCGTGCCGGGCTGCACAACCTGTAAAAGGTCTGCGTGGCTTTGGCAGTGCAGCTCATACCGGGCGGCAGGCACGCCCAGCTGCTCCAGATGCTTCCTGGTGGATGCAATGGCAGCTTCCTGCACGTCAAAGCCGACTACTTTTCCTTCCGGCGCGGTGATGCCGCACAGGAAGGCCGTGTCGCCGCCGTTGCCGCAGGTAGCATCGATGCAAAGGCGCGGCTGTGCCAGCCGCGCGGCCAGAAAGTCCTGCACGAACTTGACGGCGGTCAGGTCCGGCGTGCGGCGGCGCACCAACTGCCTGCCTTCTGCCGCAAAGCCGAACTTTGCCCAGAACGCAAGCTCTGCGGCATCGGCGGGCAGCGGGGCGGTAAATACGGTAGCCTTTTCGCGGTCGTATCCGGCGTAGGCGCGCAAAGTTTCTTTTAATAGATAGGAGCCGTAGCCTTTGCGCCGCCACTGCGGTTCGATGCCAAACGCGGTGATGGCAGCCCCCTTTGCGGCGGGCGTGAGCGCGCAGAAGCCGATCTGTGTTTTTTCCTTATAGAGGGCAAAGCCCTCGTCTGTGCGGTGCAGTTCCATGGTGTGTTCCTCCTGAATTTACGCTTTTACAATAGCAAGCGCAAAGGCCGCTGTCAAGGGCGGAAAGTGCGTCTTTTTTTCACAGTTTCTTCACGGCGCGCGCGATTGATTTTCACAATTGACGGTTACAATAGGAGCAGTTCAAAGGAACAGGGCTCCTGTGGACGTATCCCTTACGGAAAGGAAGTATCAGCATGGACAATGAGAACAAATGGGAATATGATTATTCCTCTCAGGATAAAAACGAAAGCGGAGATACCGGTTATCCCAATGTGGGCAGCAGCGGCATGAACACCGCCAACCAGTACAACGACCCGCAGCCGGAACCGGAGACCGCTTACACCGCCCCGCAGACAGACAACGGCGCAGGCGGTGCAACGCCGCCGGTACATCCGGTACAGCCGCAGGACGCGCAGCCCCCTAAAAAGAAGAAAAAGTTCAATGGCAAGCGCGTTGCACGCAGCGCCGTGGCGCTGGTGCTGGCCGCAGCCATGGGCTTTGCGGGCGGCTTTGTGGGGGCAAAGTTTGGCGGCAGCGGCAAGGTGGTCATTCAGCAGGTGGCACCTTCCTCTACGGCCGACAGTGCATCCGGTTCGGATAGTTCCATCACCGCAGCATCCAGCAGCGGCAGTAGCCTGACCACTGAACAGGTGGCTGATCTGGTCAGCCCCAGCGTGGTGGTCATCACTACGGAGCAGGTGGTCTACTCTCAGTGGTCGTGGTACGGCCAGAATCAGGTGGAGAGCGGTGCCGGCAGCGGCGTGATCATCAGCTCGGACGGCTACATCCTCACCTGTGCACATGTGGTGGACGGCGCTTCCACCATCACCGTTACCATTGGTGACAAGGACTACACCGCCACCCTCGTGGGCGAAGATACCACCAGCGATATCGCGGTCATCAAGATCGATGCTGACGGCCTGACCCCCGCCACCGTGGGCAACAGCGACAGCCTGAAGGTGGGCCAGAGCGTGATGGCTGTGGGCAACCCGCTGGGTGAGCTGGGCGGCACCGTGACCGGCGGCATGATCAGCGCTTTGAACCGCAGCGTCACCATTCAGGGCAGCAGCTCTGTGAACACCATGTCCCTGATCCAGATGGATGCTTCGGTCAGCCCCGGCAACTCCGGCGGCGGCCTGTTCAATATGAACGGTGAGCTGGTCGGCATTGTGAATGCAAAATCCTCTTCCAGCGATGCAGAGGGTCTGGGCTTTGCCATCCCCATCAACGATGCCATCAAGGTGGCACAGGAGCTGCTGGAGAACGGATATGTGACCGGACGGCCTTATTTGGGCATCACCTATCTGGCCGTGACCGACGCACAGACTGCTTCTCAACTGGGCGTGAATGCCTACGGCGTTTACGTTGTGGAGGTGGTCAAGGGCGGCCCTGCCGAAAAGGCAGGCCTGCAGGCCGGTGACCGCATCGTGAGCGTGGACGGCACCGAGATCGCCTCCAAGGACGACCTTGGCACCCTGATGCAGAAGCACGCAGCAGGCGATACGCTTTCCATCACCATTGCACGCGACGGCCAGATGCAGACGGTCAATGTGACACTGGGCGAAAAGACGGCTTCCAACAGCTGAGCAAAATAGAAAACAGGAGCGGATGAGAGTTTTCCATCCGCTCCTGTTTTTATATCTGTCCAAAGATGGTGGCACTGTAAGGCATCAGCACGGCCTCGTGCTCATACACTCTTGCCGGGCCGCGCCACAGGCTGGACGAGATGCCGTCGCTCAGCATCTGCCAGCGCCCAACCGGCAGCGGCACAACCTTGCTGATCTCGGTGGGGTTATAGAACACGCACAGCGCCTGCCATGCTGCGCCGTCGCCCCACTGGGCGGGCAGCTGCCAGCCCACCAGCGGCTGCTCCAGTGAGAAAAAGTACAGGGCATCCGGCGCGTGGGGGTCGGTGCTGGAAAGCCGCGGAAACCTTGCCCGCAGAGCCAGCAGGCCGCGGTAGTAGTCCACCAGTGCATGATATTTTTCGGCCCGCTCCCAGTCCAGCCGGTTCAGCGCAGGCGAGGAGCGGTAGCTGTTGCCCTTCCCTTTTTTGGTGCGGGCAAACTCCTCGCCCGCCTGCAGGAAAGGCAGGCCGAAGCTGGTCAGGTAAATGCCCGCCGCCAGCCGGTTCTGGGCAAGGGCTGTGCTGTCTGCCGCCGTGAACTCCGGCTTTTCGTACCGCACCAGCAGCAGCTTGTCCCACAGGGTGAAGTTGTCGTGGGCGGAAACATAGCTCACGATCTGGCTGGGCGCGTGGGGCGGCAGACGGTCGCTGCGGCACCATGCCGCCACCGCGCCGCCGATGTCCCAGAAGCTGCCGGGCCTGCCCTCCACATAGCCCGGCTCCCGGGCGTTGAAGCAGCCGCCCTTGATGGTGTCGCGGGTGTCGTCGCAGAAGATGCCGATGCGATCGTTCAGCATGGCAAGATTCGCCTTGTTGGCCTCGTACCGGTGCAGCTGGCTGCCGCCGCCCTGCCACGGCTCGCCGTACATCAGGATATCCCGCCCGCCGGGCAGCGTATCCAGCGCGGCGCGCACCGCGTTGATGGTCTCCACGTCGTACAGACCCATCAGGTCGAACCGGAAGCCGTCGATGTGGTATTCCTGCGCCCAGTAGAGGATGGAATCGATCATATACCGCCGGGCCATGGGCCGCTCGCTGGCAAATTCGTTGCCGCAGCCGCTGCCGTTGGAAAAGCTGCCGTCCTCGTTCTGGCGGAAAAAGTAGCAGGGCACGGTATCGTTCAGCGGGTTCTCATTGCGGTACATGTGGTTATACACCACATCCATCACCACACCGATGCCCGCCGCGTGCAGGGCTGCGATCATCTCCCTGCACTCCCGGATGCGCACCTCGCCGCGGGTGGGGTCGGTGGAATAGCTGCCTTCGGGCACATTGTAGTTGGTGGGGTCATAGCCCCAGTTGTACTGCCGCAGCAGCGGCTTTGCCTCGTCCACGCTGCCAAAGTCGAAAATGGGCATCAGCTGCACATACTTCACGCCAAGCCGCTTTAAATAATTCAGGCAGGTGGGGTGGATGCCGTCCCCGTGCAGGGTGGTGCCCTGCTGGGTAAAGGCCATGAACTTGCCCCGCCATGCCGGGCGCACGCCGCTGGCAGCGTCCTGCGAGAAGTCGCGCACGCTCACCTCCCACACCGCGCGCTGCTCCGGCGGGATGACCGGACGCACATCCCGCTCCCACCCGGAGGGGGCGGTGCGGGCAAGGTCCACGATCATGCTGCGGGTGCCGTTCACACCGGCAGCGCGGGCGTAGGGGTCGCCGGTCTGGCGCGAAATGCCATCCACCGTGACCGTATAGGTGTAGTATCGTCCGTGCTGGTCGCCGGGCAGATAGATGCTCCACACCCCCTGCTGCCCCCGCTCCAGCGGCAGAGTGCCTATGGGCTCACCGCCGCTGCCTTTGCGGTAAAGGCTGACCTCCACCCTCTGCGCCGTGGGTGCCCACAGGCGCAGATGGGTGCCGGAAACAGCATATTCCTGCCCCAGCGGGCCGGTGTAGGTGGTTTGAAGGTCAAAGGAGATGCTCTCGTATAGCGTTTTCAGTTCGGCGGGCGTTTTGACGGTCATAGTTTCTTAATTCCTTCTTGCAGATTTCCTATCAGATATAAGTGTAAACACCGGCGGTCTTTTTTGCAAGAGGGAATTGCAAAAGCTGTCCGGGTACACTATACTGGAAGAAAACGACAAAAACGGAGGGCAAACCATGGCATATACCGACGATTGGGAAAACCTTATGAACGGTGTGTTCGGTGCAGGGGGCAGGCCGCGCTTTGGCGGCACCGCCCAGCCGGAGGCAAAGCCACAGAAATCCGGGACCTCAGCCGTGCCGGACCTGAACGCTGCTCTGCTGGAAAACCAGAAGCAGCTGGATGCCCTGCTCAAAAAACAGAACGCCCAGCTCAGAACCAAGGATGACGCGGTGCAGTCTGCTCTGGAGGACAGCCGCCAGATGCTGCGGGATATGGAAGCGGACGGCCTGCTTGCCAAGGGCACTGCCGATGTGACCGCAGAGCACCTTGGTAGCTTTGAGGGCCTTGCCGCCGAGGTGAAAAAGACCGTTCTCGGGCAGGATGCCTTTGTGGACAGCGTGGTGCGCGCCATGCGCCGGCCCTTTGTGCTGGGCACCGAGCGCCCGGCAGCACGCAATGTGATCCTGCTGTGCGGCGGAGCCGGTACGGGGCGGCACTTTGCGCTGGCAGAGACCGCCCGCATCATGGCGGCGCGGGGCCTTTTGCAGAGCGACAAAACCGCGGTGGTGGACCTTGCCCTCTACCCCAATTCCGGTGCGGAAAAGCTGTTTTTGCAGGATCTGTATGCGGCCCTGCACGCCCCCGGGGAGGTCGTGATCTTTGAGCATTACGAGAACTGCCATGCGGCCTTCCTCAAGACCCTTGCAGACCTTGCTGTGAAGGGCAGCGCACCGCTTTCCAGCCGGTATCTTGTGAACAAGGAGGGCATCCTTGTGGATGCAGGCACGGCGCTGGCACCGGGCGCGGTGAGCAGTATCACGCCCTGCGGCAAGTACCTCATCTTCTTTTCCCGCAAGGGCCGGGACGCGCTGGCGGATAAGTTCGGTGCGCCCTTTGTGGCAGCGGTGGGCGATGTGTGCGAGACCAGCGCCTTTGCCCGGGAGGACCTTGCAGCGCTGGCGGCGCAGCAACTGAATGCGCTGGCCCAGAAGGTGAGCGCACGCCTTGGGCTGACCCTCTCTGCCGGGGCCGATGTGCGGGACTATGTAGCCGCCCAGTGCTCTAAGGAAAAGGGTGCGGCGGGCCTTGCGGAATGCTGCAATAAAATGTTCCGTGCCCTGAGTGAATACTGCCTGCAGACTGATGCAAAGCTTACCGGCACCGTCACCCTGACCGCAAAGCCGGAGGGCGTATGGTTTTGCCTGAACGACCAGCCCGAGCAGGAGCTGTCTGCCCTGCTGCCTGCCGAGTACACGGGCGCTGTAGATGAAATCCGCGCCGAACTCAACGGCCTTGTGGGCCTTGGGGCGGTCAAGGAGTATGTGTTCGGTCTGGCGGATAACCTGCAGGTGCAGCAGCGCCGCGCGGCGGCAGGCTTCAAGACCACCAGCCTTTCCATGCACATGATCTTCACCGGCAACCCGGGCACCGGCAAGACCACCATTGCCCGGCTGGTGGCAAAGTACCTCAAGGCCATCGGCGCGCTGAAGGGCGGTCAGCTGGTGGAAGTGACCCGTGCCGACCTTGTGGGCCGCTACACCGGCCACACCGCCCCGCTGACAAACAGCGTCATCGAGAGTGCCCTCGGCGGTGTGCTGTTTATCGATGAAGCCTACAGCCTCTACCGCGGCGAGCAGGACAGCTTTGGACTCGAAGCCATCGACACCCTTGTGAAGGGCATGGAGGATCACCGGGACGAGCTGGTGGTCGTTCTGGCGGGCTACACCCGGGAGATGGAGGTGTTCCTTACCGCCAACAGCGGTCTTGCCAGCCGCTTCCCCAACAAGATCGAGTTTCCGGACTACACGGCGGACGAGCTGCTGGACATCACCAACGTGCTGGCAAAGGGCAAGGGCTACCGCCTTGCCGAGGGCTGTACCTTCCCGCTTTTGGGCTACTACAAGCGCCGTCAGGCGCTGGACAGCCGCACCGCCGGCAACGGCCGTCTTGCCCGCAACACGCTGGAAAAGGCCATCTTCCACCAGAGCCGCCGCCTTGTGGCAGAACCTGCCGCCGAGCTGGACCTGATTTTGCCCAGCGATCTGGAATTTGAGGAGTGAGAGATTCAGAATGGCCTCCGCTTCGCTCTGGCCATGCTCAGCGGAAGAATTATTTATAGGAACAGCAAACCCC
>NZ_FMFG01000001.1:171121-178354 GCF_900066275.1 uncultured Faecalibacterium sp.
GGCTGCGGCCTGCCGGGGTTTGCATTTTTCACGGATGGAGTCGTACCGGAAAGCAGCATCTGGCGCTCTGGCTCCACAGGGCAGGACGGTGCCGTGAAATTATTTCCTGCCGGAAACGCTGCATCTCCCGGTCCGGGCCTTCCCTGTGAAAAAAGGTTCCGGAAAAATCCGCAGATTTTTCCGGAACCTGATTATAAATATCATTTCATCTGATGATGGCCAGAGCGAAGCGGAGGCCATTTTAATCGTGCTGCTTCGCAAGGGCCTGCACCATATCGTGTATCCCCTTGCGCACCTCGGCGGGAGCCATTACTTCCACCTTGCCGCCAAAGCCGCACACCCAGCCGTAGAACTGGGGGCTGACGCATACCGGCACATCAAAGTGAAAATATGCACCGTCTTCCTCCGGCACGAACAGCGGCGTTTTGCCAAAGCGGTCGCGCATGGCGCTTTCCAGGTCGGCGGTGCAGCGCAGGGTGACCCGGTACTCCGGCCCGCCGAACATGTTGAAGTGCTTGCGCAGATAGGCGGGCAGGTCGAACTGGCGGAACTCGGCCTTGCCCCGGCGGGCATCGCCCAGCACCGTCACGGAAGACATGCGGTCCACGCGGTAGTTGCGGATGCCCGCAGGCTCTTTCTCGTCCTGATAAGCGATAAGGTAGTAGCAGCCGTTTTCCCATGCCAGCTGCCACGGGCTGACAGTGCGGGTGCCGCCGTCCTTGTAGCGGAACCGCACCATTCTGCCCGCATTGATGGCGCTGTGCAGCGCATCGATGCTGTAAAGCAGGGTGTGGCTGTCGCTTTTGGGGCGGCCATCCACATACACCTGACGCTGCAGCTGGGTGCCCTCGTAGTCGGAGCAGAGGGCTTCCAGTTTATGGATGAGTTTACTGCTGGTGCGTGCCGACACAACCTTGCTGGCCTGTACGGCATCCACCAGCAGCTTCAGCTCAGAAAGCTCAAAGGTGCGGCTGGCCAGCCAGTAGCCGCCGCCGCGCCCGCGCCGCAGCTGGATGTCATACCCCAGACTGCGCAGGGTGTCGATATCGCTGTAGATGCTTTTGCGCTCGGCAAGAATGTCCTGCTGTTCCAGCAGCTCTACCAGCTGCGGTACATTGAGCAGGTGTTCTTCGTCGGTCTTTTGTTCCAGAATGCGCAAAAGGGTCAAAAGCTTGGATTTCTGGCCTTCCTGCTTGGGCATGGGAGCACCTCCGGTTTATTCGGGCAGTTTTTTGTCGAACGCCGCGCGGCGCTGGGTGGAAAGACGGAACATCTCTTCCAGCTTGTTCCGGTCGTCGGCCACAAGGGCAGCGCGCATCTGCTGCAGCGCAGCATCGAACTGGTCGATCTCGCTGATGAGGTTTTCCTTGTTCCACAAAAACAGCTCTGCCCACATTTTATCGTTGATGCGTGCAATGCGGGTCAGGTCACGGAAGGAGTCGCCGGTGTACTCGCACAGCGAAGAGTTATCGTTGGCGCACATCAGGCTCACGGCGATGGCGTGGCACAGCTGGCTCACATAGCCGATCATCTTGTCGTGCTCCTGCACCGTCAGGGTGCAGATGTGGTGGAAGCCCAGCACTTCGGCCAGGTCCTTTGCCCACTGGATGGCTTCGGGCGTGTTCTTTTCCGTGGGGGTGATGATGAAGTTGGCCGGGGCAAAGTTCACCTCGGCGGCGTGCTCCACGCTGGAAGTCTCACGGCCTGCCATCGGGTGGCTGGCAATGAACTCCACGCCCGCCGGGCACATGGCCTGCACCGGCTCCACAAGGCCGGTCTTTACGCCGGAAACATCGGTAAAGATGCAGCCGGGCTTGAGCAGATGGCCGTAGGTGCGGAACCACTCGATGAGGGCCGTGGGGTACAGACCAAAGATGATGTGGTCGGCGCTGCTCACAAGGTCCTCAAAATCGTGGGTCTTGCCGCTGGCGATATAGCCGTGCTCTAGCGCGTACTGCAAATGCCCCTCGCTGCGGTTGATGCCGTCCACATGGAAGCCGGCTTTCGTCAGTTCCAGCGCGTATTTGCCGCCCAGCAGGCCAAGGCCCACCACGAGATAACGTTTTGTTTTATCAAGCATATTCCACCTCCGCGCCCAAGGGCTTGATGGCTTCAAAGAAATTCGGCCAGCTTTTTGTAATGGCTTCGGCATCGTCCACGGTCAGGGGGATGCCCGTACTCAGGGCCAGCACCGCAAGGCTCATGACCACACGGTGGTCATTGTGCCCATGCAGAACACCTGCCGGAGCGTGCAGCCTGTCCGCGCAGCCGTGCACCGTAATGGTGCCGCCCTCGCTTTCCAGCACGCCGCCGCAGGCACGCAGCTCGGCCTCCATGGCAGCGATGCGGTCACTCTCCTTCAGGCGTAAACGCTCTGCGTTGCGGATGACTGTAGTGCCCTCGCACAGCAGGCCCAGCACCATGAGCACAGGGCCAAGGTCCGGGCAGTCCGCAAGGTCGATGTCCACCCCGTGCAGGGGGGCCTTTTCAAAAGAGATGCCCTCTGCCGTGTGGGTAAACACCGCGCCGCACCGGCGCAGGATGTCCAGAATGGCGGCATCGCCCTGCAGCGTTTCCGGGGCAAGGCCGGTGATGGTCACGCCGCCGCACGCGGCCCCCAGCACCGCCGGGAACGCGGCCTGACTGTAATCGCCCTCCACGGTGTAATCGCAGGGGTGATAGTGCTGCCCGCCCGGGATGGCAAGAGTGTTTTCGTCCAGCCAATGGCTCTGCACACCGAAGGCTGCCTGCACAGAGCGGGTCATATCGATGTAGCTGCGGCTCTCCACCGGCGGGATGAGGTGCAGCGTGCTGTTGCCGGAAAGCAACGGCAGAGCAAACAGCAGCCCGCTGATGAACTGGCTGGATACATTGCCTGCAAGGCGGTATTCGCCGGGGGTCAGTGCCCCTTCCACGGTCAGCCCGGCAGCGCTCTGCTCAAACCGCAGGCCCTGCTCCCGGTACAGAGCGTCATACACCGACTGAGGCCGCTCCATCAGCCGCCCGCGGCCGGTGAAGGAAACTGCCTGTCCGGTCAGGCTGGCGATGGGGATGAGAAAGCGCAGGGTGCTGCCGCTCTCGCAGCAGTCCACCGGCGCAGCAAGAGGCACAAAATGCCCCAGCCCTTCCACCACAGCATCGTCTGCGCCGGTGCGCACACGGGCGCACAGCTGTGCCGCTGCGCCCAGCGTGGCAGAGATGTCCTTGCTGAATTCCAGATTGGTGATGTGGCTGCGGCCCTCGGCCAGTGCCGCGCAGAGCACAGCACGGTGGGCCATGCTCTTGCTGGGCGGGGCAGTGATGGTGCCGCCCACGGGACGCGCGTTCTGAATCGTTACCAGCATAGGCCGTTACATATCCCGGCCAATGGCCCATGCCACCTGACGGCACTTTGCCATGGCCTGTGCGAAGGAATCCGGGGTCAGGCACTGTGCGCCGTCGCTCCATGCGTGCTGCGGGTCGTAGTGGACCTCCACTTCCAGACCGTCGGCACCGGCGGCCACGGCAGCGATCATCATAGGCTCGACCAGATTGGCCTTGCCGGTGGCGTGGCTGGGGTCCACGATGATGGGCAGGTGAGTCTTTTCGTGGATGATGGGCACTGCAGAGAGATCGAGGGTGTTGCGGGTGTACTTCTCGAAGGTACGGATGCCGCGCTCGCACAGGATGACCTGCTCGTTGCCGCCGGCCATGATGTACTCGGCGCTCATGATCCACTCCTCAATGGTGTTGCACAGACCGCGCTTGAGCAGCACCGGCTTGTGCATCTTGCCCACGGCCTTGAGCAGCTGGAAGTTCTGCATGTTGCGGGCACCGATCTGCACCACGTCCACGTACTCCTCAAACTCCGGGATGCGGTCCTCGCTCATCAGCTCGGAGACGATGGGCATGCCGGTGGCCTCGCGGGCCTTTACCATATCCAGAATGCCCTCGGTCTCAAGGCCCTGGAAGGAGTAGGGAGAGGTGCGGGGCTTGTAGGCACCGCCGCGGAACAGGGTGGCACCGCCGGCCTTCACGCCCTGTGCAATGCGCAGAGCCTGCTCTGCGCCCTCGATGCTGCAGGGGCCTGCCATGACGGCGATCTTTTCCTTGCCGCCGATCTTCACGCCGCCGCAGTCGATCACGGAATCTGCCGGGTGGAACAGGCGGTTTGCACGCTTATAGGGCGCGGACACGCGGGTGACGTTGTCGATCCACGGGTTTGCCAGCACATCCCGTTCATCGATCTTGGTGGTGTCGCCCACCAGACCGAACACGTTGTAGTCCTTGCCGGTGATCAGGGTCACGTCCAAACCCTGTTTCTCGAATTTGTCAACGATCTTTTCCAGTTCGTCCTTCGGAGTCCCTTTTTTGGTGGAGATGATCATGGTGATAATTTCCTTTCGTTTTTACATCACGATATGCGCCTTGCTGGAGCCGTCGGTGCGCAGCAGCTGGGCCAGATAAATGCAGGCGTGCAGGTAGCCCTGCGGGCCTTCCCCGATGAAGTGGCCCTGACAGCCAAAGGATACCACGTCCGTCTTGCGGAAAGGCTCCCGCTCGTCCGGGGCGTGCAGCATCACTTCCACGGCGGGTACGCCGCACAGGCGCAGCGCATCCAGAATGGCCACGCTGTAGTGGGCGTAGGCACCAGGGTTCAGCACGATGCCGTCCACCCGGCCCGCTGCGGCCTGAATTTCGTCCACGAGGTCGCCCTCGTGGTTGGACTGGCAGCAGTCGGTCTCAATGCCCAGCTGTTCGCAGCCTGCCTGCACATAGTCCATGATGGCATTATAATCCAACTCACCGGGTACGCCCGGCTCCGACCAGCGCATGATGTTGAGGTTCGGGCCGTTAAGAATCAAAAATTTCATCCAGTGCCTCCATGGCGGCATGCAGGGCGTCGTCCAGCGTGCCGTTGTTGGGAATGACGGCATCTGCCGCTGCCAGATACAGCGGACGGCGCTGTGCTTCCATCTGGCGCAGTGCGTCCATGCTGGAAGAAAGCGGCCTGCCGCCGCCCACGGCCAGCGCATCCACCGGCCGGTCGATGAACAGAATGATGCCGTTCTGGTGCAGAGCACGCAGATTCTCCGGCTTTTTTACAATGCCGCCGCCGCAGGAAATGAGCTGCCGGCCCTCTTTGCCAAAGCGCTGTGTTTCGGCAGTTTCCTTTGTGCGGAAGCCGTCCTCGCCCTCGGCTGCAAAGATATCCGGGATGCTGCGGCCGTCGGTCTTTACGATCTCCTCGTCGAGGTCCACAAAGGTACGGCCAAGGTTCTTTGCCAGCATCCTGCCGAGGGTGGTCTTGCCGGAAGAGGGCATCCCGATCAGGGCAATGTTCAGCATATCCCGGCGCAGTGCGGCAGTGATGCGCCGAATTTCAACCGGCGCATCCTCGAACTTGCGGTCCAGAAAATATTCTGCGGCATACACTGCCTGCGCCACCAGCATTTCAAGGCCGCCCACAGCCACCGGCACGCCCGCTTCCTCGGCGCGGAGGATGAGTTCGGTCTTGTCGGGGTTGTACACCACATCCACCACAGCTTCAAGGCCTGGCATGGCGGCAACGTCCAGATTGCACACGCCTACATTGGGGTACATGCCGGCCGGTGTGGTGTTTACCACGATCTGCGCCCCGCTGGAAACGGCCTCGGCATAGCTCAGCTCGCCCTTTTCCGGGTCCGGATGTCGGCTGACGGTGAGCACCTTTGCCGCACCCTTGTCCCGGGCCACAGCGCTGGTGGTGTTGTGGGTGCCGCCGGTGCCCAGAATGAGCACGGTTCTGCCTGCAAAATTCACGCCGTGGGCGTCGCACAGGTGGGCAAAGCCCATATAATCGGTGTTATAGCCGTAGAGCAGGCCGTTTTTGTTCACCACCGTGTTCACCGCCCCGATGGCCTTGGCCCGCGGGTCGATGTAGGAGCAGTATTCCATCACCAGCTTTTTATAGGGGATGGTCACATTGATGGCCTTGAACTGCCGCTTTGCCAGAAAGGCCCGGGCCTCTTCCTCGGTGGGCAGAGGGCACAGGTCGTAGTGGTAGCCGCAGAGCATCTCGTGGATGATCTTGGAGTAGGAGTGGCCGAGTTTTGCGCCGATGAGTCCGTATTCCATTTTACTCGTCCTCCTTCCGGAAGCTGGTGGGGTGGGTCATCCAAGCCTCGCCGTAGCGTGCCGTGAGCAGGTCGCCCACAGCCAGTGCGGCGACGCAGGTCTGCACAATGGCGGCTCTGGGCACGATGCAGGGGTCGTGACGGCCCTGAATGGACAGCTGTGCGTCCTTTTTGGCAAGATAGTCTACTGTATCCTGCTGCTTGTAGATGCTGGGTGTGGGTTTGACCACGGTGCGGAACACCACCGGCATCCCGTTGGCGATGCCGCCGTTGATGCCCGCATTGTGGTTGGTGGCGGTCACCACCGCACCCTCCGGCGTCATGCGGAAGGCGTCGTTTGCTTCGGAGCCGCGCATCCCGGCAAAGCCGAAGCCGGTGCCGAACTCGATGCCCTTGACGGCGGGGACGGAGAACGCCAGATGTGCGATCTCGCTTTCCACGCTGTCGAAATAGGGCTCACCGATGCCTGCCGGCAGGCCGAGGATGGCGGTTTCCAGCATCCCGCCCACGCTGTCGCCCTCCGCACCGGCGGCACGGATGGCGGCTTTCATGGGTTCTTCTACGGTTTCATCCAGCACCGCAAAGCCCTCGGGCTTGCTGGCAAGGGCTTCCACCTGAGCAGAGAGCTGTGCGGCATCATCCAGCGCAAAGCGGGTGTCCGCAATGCCAGCGCACTCTGCGATATGGGTGGTGATGTCGATGCCCGCACGGTGCAGTGCGCTCAGCACAATGGCACCGCCCGCCACAAGGGCGGCCGTCACCCGGCCGGAGAAGTGCCCGCCGCCGCGCGCATCCTGAAAGCCGTGGTACTTGGCATAGGCGGTGTAGTCTGCATGGCCGGGGCGCAGAAGGTCTGCGGTCTTGGCGTAATCGCCGCTGCGGGTGTTGGTATTTTCGATCATCAGGGCAATGGCGGTGCCGGTGGTGCGGCCGTTCACCACGCCGGACAGCAGCTGCACGGTATCCGCTTCCACCCGGGGAGTGGACAGGCCGTCGCCCCGGGCACGGCGCTTGTCCATGCAGGCGGCAAGAAATGCCTCGTCCACCGGCAGGCCTGCGGCCATGCCGTCCAGCACCGCGCCGATGGCGCGGCCATGGCTCTCGCCGAAAATGGTCAGCGAAAGGTCGCTGCCGAATG
>NZ_FMFG01000048.1:0-16437 GCF_900066275.1 uncultured Faecalibacterium sp.
GCTGAGATTTGACATAATGCCTGCCGTCAGGATGCCTTTGATCCAGTCGGCAATGGCTTTGAGAACGGTTTCCATTCAGTCACCGTCCTTAGCTGAAGTGGTTGATAAGGGTCTTGAGAAGATTCAGGAGAAAAATAATGTGGGTCAAAAACTGCATAAAGCACCGCCTTTCATTGATGGGTGGATAAAAACACGGCTTGGGGCACGGACATTCAATAAAACTGCAAACCGCAGAGGGCTTTCCGCTGCTGCTCAAGCCGCCGTATGGAACAATGGTCTCATTTCATCTATCATTTTTTCAAAATTTTGATTGATGAATGATAGATGAAATGATATGATAAAAGAAACGATATGGGAGGTATACACCGTGCGAAACAAGAAACCGCCGTTTGAAATCACAGAAGCAGCTCTTTCAGATGTTATGGAGATCAGCGAACTGGTAGGCAAAATCAGTTCCACCCAGAATCTTTCCACAAGTCCGATTCTGCGCCGCCAGAATCGCATCCGAACGATTTATTCTTCTCTGGCGATTGAGCAGAACACACTCTCTTTGGAGCAGGTGACGGCTGTTCTGTCTGGAAAACGTGTGCTTGCCCCTCCAAAAGACATCGCTGAAGTAAAAAATGCCTACGAGATCTACGACCATCTTGCAGAGTTGAATCCATATTCGATGGATGACCTCTTGCTTGCGCATCGAACGATGATGCAGGGACTTGTGCGTGAAGCGGGAGAGTTTCGTTCCCGACCTGTTGGCGTTGTAGACAACAAGGGGAATGTCCTGCATTTTGGAACATTGCCGCAGTACGTTTTCTCTTTGATGGAGGAACTGATTCAGTGGACAGAAAATAGTCCCTTTCCTCTTTTAATTAAGAGCTGTGTTTTCCATTATGAATTTGAAGTGATCCATCCATTTGCAGATGGCAATGGCCGTATTGGACGGCTCTGGCACACACTGCTGCTGTCAAAATGGAATCCCTTATTCGCATGGCTTCCCATCGAATCCATCATTCACGACCATCAGACCGAGTATTACGCAGCAATCAATCAGTCTAATGCACAGGGTGAAGGAACTGTTTTTATCGAATTTATGCTGGGAATCATCAAAGAGGCTTTGACCGAAGCAATCAATGAACAGCCTGTTGCACAGAGCAAGGAAGAAGTGCGTTGGACGAAAATTGCAGCATTTCTCCGCACAAACCATATTATCCAGAACGTCGATGTACAGAATCTTCTCGATGTTTCTCCTGCCACTGCAAGTCGAGTTCTGAACACCTTGACAAAAGAAGGAAAGCTCGTCAAAGTGCGAAATGGTCGCTACTGGGCATATAAATTGGCAGATTGATTATGTACAGGCGGGAAAACCCGCCTGCGGCTCTTAGCCGAACAGACCGCTCAGCAGGGGAATCAGGGTGATGCCCACCAGAGCAACGCCGCCGCCAGCCATGAGCTGCTTCATGCCCTGAGACTTGGAGCCGGGGTTGTCGTTACCGTAACCTTCCAGCAGGTTGATGGCACCCCAAACGCCAAGACCGGCACCCAGAGCGACAACCAGAGTCTGAAGAACTTCGATAGCAGAGTTAAAGAATTCCATAGTCGTTTCTCCTTTATAAATGAAAGTTGTAGACCATCCGTACACACCTGAAGCTGCCTATTGAAGCCGCGAACTGCGGCGAGAGTGGACTTTCTGGTGTACCCCTCTGGTCAGGATAAAATAAAACCGCCTACCGGGTCAGGCAGACGGGAGCGAATCGGCATCCACCACGATGAACTCATCACCGGGGTGGATTTTTTCTTTTCGGTTCAGATATTTTTCAATATCGAAGGTGTTTTTGGGGTCGTAGTCCGAGGTGAGCTTGTAGTTGGGGTGCTGGGTCAGGTCGTACTTGTCAGAAAGAAACGGTCTGACACCACGCAACTGCAAAATGCACTTGCCGCCGTCCAGCACCGCCAGCTCGTCCCGGCTCAATAACTCGTGCCCCATCTTTTGGAACGTAGTGCCGTAACTGGGGCTATTGCCACGGGTGTCCGAGGTGTTGAATGCGTCGATGGTCTCTTTTCCCAGCATTTCCGACAGGTCTTTCAGGGTGGTGGGTTCGGAACCGCCCAGAAATATCTGGCTGTCCATGTTGCCTACAATGGTATCTGCGTTGTCCTTGTAGATGGCTTTCAACTGGCTTCTCGCCTGCAAAACAAGGCAGGCAGAAATCTCACGGCTGCGAATGGTGGCCACCAACTTTTCCAGATTGGGGATCTGCCCGATGTTGGCGCACTCGTCGATCAGGCACCGCACATGGATGGGCAGCTTGCCGCCGTACACATCGTCTGCTTTATCGCACAGAAGGTTGAAAAGCTGGGTGTACACCATGCTAATGAGAAAGTTAAAGGTAGAATCCGTGTCCGACATAATGAGGAACAGCGCCGTTTTCTTATCTCCCAGCGTGTCCAGTTGCAGTTCATCATACATGGTGAGGTCACGCAACTCTTGGATGTCGAAGGGCGCAAGCCGGGCACCGCAGGAAATGAGGATAGATTTTGCGGTCTTGCCGGCAGCCAGCTTGTAAAGTTTGTACTGCCGTCCGGCAAAGCTATTGGGCTTCTTTTTTGCCAGTTCTTCAAACAGCAGATCCACCGGATTCTGGTATTCCTCGTCATCCTCCAGTACCTGCATGGTGTTCAGCATTTCCAGCAAAGTAGCGAAGTTTTGTTCCTCCACCGGGGCTTCATAATGCAGATAGGCGATCAGGGCGGTGAGCAAAAGACGCTCCGATTTTTCCCAGAATGGGTCCCCGCCGGACCCTTCACCCTTGGTGTTGGTCATCAGGGTCGTAACAAGTTTCAGAATGTCTTTTTCGCTGTGAACATAGGCAAAGGGGTTATAGTGCATGGACTTTTTGAAGTTGATGGTGTTCAGAATTTTCAGCTTGTAACCGTTTTTCAGAAGTGCGTTCCCACACTCGACCACGATACTACCTTTCGGGTCAGTAACCACATAGGAACTGTGACATTGTAAAAGGTTTGGCTTGAGCCAAAACCGGGTCTTGCCGCTGCCGGAGCCGCCCACCACCAGCACGTTTTTATTCCGGGCGTTTTTGGGGTCAGGCGGGCGATTGCTCATCATCAGGCGCTCTGTTTTGGTCAGAATGATATTGTCCTCAAACTTCGGAGCCATGAACGGCTCAATATCCTTGGGTGTGCCCCATGAAGCGTTTTGTCAAGTGCTTTTCGCAATTTATTGACGCAAAACAGGATTTTTTCAAGAGAAAAGCCCCATGCGGTCAACATGGGGCGAGTTGATAAAGTGAAAGTGCGAAAGTGCAAGGTGCAAAGGCTCTGCGTTTTGCACTTTCATTTTGCAGTTTCGGGCGGCTGCTTCTTCTTGATGAAGTTGTACCATTGACTTCCAACGCGCCTTGCGCCCAATATGCCGCCCATGCTGCGCTTGGCATTTTGTACCGTTCTTTCGGATATTCCGGCTTCGGCTGCCGCCTTGACAATATCCTCGCTTGCCATTTCCTTACCGTCTGCAAGTAAATCGAGTATCAACCTTTCCGCTTGCTCGGTCTTGGTTTCGGTGTTGCCGCCTGTGCCGGACAGCAGTTCATCAGCGGTAATGTCATATTCGCCTATCCATGAAAAGCCGCTTTCCGCGCCCAACGAAAACGCCATAGGCTTACCCTCCGGTGCAAGGGAAGATTTGTCGTGAATGATAACGCGCACATTCGGCTCTCGTTTCACGCGCCCTATGAGCAGCACACTACGAGCGGCGGCTCGGAAGTCGATAGAGCCTAATCCCCGGTATGCGCTCTGACCTCCGGCAGCTTTGTTCAAGTGCCCGATAAGCACAACGGCACACCCGGTACGCTCTGCAACTTCGGCAAGGCGGCGAAAGATAGGGCGTATTTCGTTTGCCTTGTTCATATCCGTTTTTTCGCCTACATACGCCTGTATGGGGTCAAGGATTATAAGACGCGCCCCGGTCTGCCGGATTGCCCTTTCTATGCGTTCATCGGATAAGGACAATTCCTGTTTGCCCTCGTCAATGACAAGTACCCGGTCAAGGTCTGCGTCCGCTTCCATAAGGCGCGGCTTGACGGTATCGCCCAAACCGTCCTCTGCGGTCTGATAGATAACATTAAAAGGCTCATGCTCTGCCATAGCCGGAAAGGGCTTGCGGTTGGTACAGGCGGCGCAAAGGCGCAGGGCAAGGGTGGTTTTTCCCTCGCCGGGGTTGCCCTGTACGATTGTTACCTTTCCAAAAGGGATATACGGCTCCCATAGCCATTCAACGGTCTGTGTGTCAACCTCGCTCATGCGGATAATTTCAACGGTTTCTTCCTGTTGCGGCTCACGCAAGCCATAGACAGCTTCGCGCAGATATTTTCCGTCTGTAATTTCCTCTTTACGCTGTAAAACCTCGTTCCAGTCTTTGAACAACGGTACAAGGCGATTGACGGTGTAGCCTTGGGGGATAATGCTGTTAAGGCGGCTGCAAGCGTCTGTCCCGGCTTTGTCGCTGTCAAGGCAGAGATAGACGGTCTTGATATTCGGACGGTCAGAGAGAAAACGCAGCAGGGCTTTTTCACTCACGCCGCCCAATGACAGATAGCTTTGTTTCTGCCATTCCTTTTTGAACAGGCAGAGGAAAGATAACAGGTCAATGGGGGCTTCAAAGACAAAAAGCCTTTCGCCCTCGCCCCGGTAGCAGAAGTTAAAAGTCTTGTCGCTGCCTTTCACATCAAGCCGGAAGCTGCCCACCGTTCCCCGTTGGTGGGCATATCTCGGTATGCCGCTTTCATCTCTGCCGACAAATACGGCGTTATGGTGGGCGGCTTCCTCGTAGAGATCGCCGCAGGAAAAGAAAAAGCCCGACACATCTTCATCAATGCGCCGGGCGGCTGTAAGGTAGTTCCTCGCTGTTTGGTTGTCGGGGCTTTTGGGTGGTAGTCTGAATTGCAGATAGACGGGTGGGGGTGCTTCGCCCCGTTCGCCTATCAGCATTTCAACGGCTTCAAGAAAACTTTTGCCGTAAAACTCCATGACAAAATCAATCGGACCGCCGCCTTTGCTCTGGCTGTGCCGATACCATCTGTTTTCTCTGACCGTCAAGCTGTCGTGCCGTTTCCAACGGTACTCCTGTCCGGCGCGTTCAAGCTGTTCGCCCTGGGCTTGCAGGAATGATACAAGGTCGGTCTGATTTGCCCGGTCAATCTGTTCTTTGGTGTAGGTCATAGGGAAATATCCTCCTTTTTGCGTCTTGGTGTTTGGTGTGTCTGTTCCTGTGTGCGCTGCTCGGCTTGCTCTACAATATCAATGCACTTTCGGATTTGCTGTAACTCCTTAACCTCGCTGCGCTTTGTTTTCAGTTCTTCATATTCGCCTGTGGATTGGGCTTTCAGTTCGTCAAATTCTTTCTGCCACTCGGACACCTTGAAAGACTTTGTACCCTCCGGCAGATTTGCGTGCAGGAAACGGTTGGCGGCGTTCCAGATAATGAGGTCGCTTTCGTGGGCTTGCTCAAATTTTTCTCTCTTTTTGCCCCATCCGTTTTTCAGCGTTTTCAGTTCATCGTGAATGGGCTTCAAGCGGTTGTAGTTGCTGCCATGCTCGATAAACTTTTCCAATGTCCTCATGCGCTTCTGCTTGGCAACAACGCTTGTATTCAGCCGCTTTGCTTCTTCATCAACAGAGGAAAGGGCAGCGTCCAAATCTTCAAGGGTAGCAATGCCCTTGCTTTGCAGATAGACAATCGCCTTGCTGATTTTTTGCAATTCCCCGGCAGTATGCTGTTGCTGCCAGCCCTGTGAATACTTCCGGCTTTTCTCTCGTTCAATGCTCAAATACCTTGTAAGCAGCGTGGCAATATCGGGAGAGTGCGGGGCAGTTTGCAGTTGCTTCTTAGCGGCGAAAACCTCCGCAAGCCATTCTTTCAAGCTGTCGATATAGCCCCGGATTTCCCGCATAAGTCGGTTGGTCTTTTGTATCATGCGGTTGATTTCTCCCTTGTCGGTGGCTATGCCTTTCTTCTCCATTTGGGAAGCTGCAACACCCATGTGGACGGTGGGGAGTTCCTCAATACCACGCTCTGCATGGCTGCGGTGGTCGATACGCTCCGCGCTGCCGCTTCGCTCTAAATAGTCGTTGGCAAGGTCAGCCCACGCCTTGCGCCATAGGTCGGCGTTCTCCTGCCTGTTCCAGTCCATAAGGTCAACCTTGCGCGTCTTGTATCTGCCGCTCGGCAGCTTTACGCGCTCCCCATTTTCGTCAAGGACATATTCCTTTTTTGACTTCGCCGCCCATGTGCCTTTTTCATCAAGGGGGCGCATAGTCAAAAGGATATGAGCGTGTGGGTTGCCGTTGCCTGTGTCGTGGATATTGAAGTCGGCGCACATTCCTTTGGAAACAAATTGAGAGGAACAGTATTCCCGGACAAGGCGGGTCTGTTCCTCTCTTGAAAGTTCAACAGGTAGGGCGATTTCGATTTCCCTCGCAAGCTGTGAGTTATTCGATTTTTCGATTTGCTCCACGCTGTTCCATAGAATAGAACGGTCAGAGAAAGAGGGTGGGGCATGGGGCGGCAGCATGATTTCAGAATGAACAACGCCGCCTTTTCTTGTATAGTCGTGGGTCAGTCCGTCCCACTCGTTTGTCAGCTTCTCTCCGGCGCGGTAGGCTGCTGCGGCTACGGCAGATTTGCCCTTTCCCCGGCTGACAATCTTAATGCTGCAATGGTAGATTGCGATAGTATCACCTCCCGATACGGTCAACAAAACCCCATGAAAGTGAATAGCTTGCAAAGCAAGGTGTTCGCTTTCGTGGGGTACACAAAAGGGTAGACAGCGCAAGCTGTCGCAGGGAAAGTGTAGGTTTCCCTGTCGCGGCGCAAGCCGCCAATCTCTGCACAAGGCAATAATGCCCGGTGCGGAGATAAAGCCCTCGGCAGAGCGCACACGCCCGTTAGGGTGTATAAGTGCGCCCTTGTGTGCAAGGGTAATTCTTCGGTGTCGCTTCTCCGGCTCGTTTTCTCAAAAACTCCTGCGCTTTGTCGCTGAAAACCGCGGTGTAGAGGAAGTCGCGGGCTTCCTGTTCTGACATATCAATGAGTGCCGGGACAAGGCTTTCAAGGTAGCCGCCCCGCGAACAAAGACGGTGGTTGCGCTCCTTGCGCTTCTCAATGGCAAGTTTGCGGTCAAGCATTTTGTTCCTGTTCTCATACTGCCGGATTTTCTTCTGTGTCAGTTCCATTTCGGCGTTACATTCCTCGATGGTGGTCGGTGGTTTTTTCTTCGACATGGTAGCCCTCCTTTTTGATTTTTAGTAAAAGAAAAGGGCGGCTACTTCGGTTTGGAAATAGTCGCCCTGTTGGGGAATTATGTTATTGTTATAATAATAATATTATTCTGCCGCGTCTGTGTTACTTTTATCTGCTTTCTTCATTTTCAAGGAGCCCAAAATAAAGACAGCTCCGAAAATGAAACAAAGGACAGACCAGATAGCAAGGTCAGAGAAGCTACCGTAATTTACAATTCCCAGCAGTCCGCCCAACAGATAGAATACTCCGGCAACAATTCCGCCGCCTTTGCTCTTTCGGGTTGCTACTCCAACGATGCCTGCAATCAGCATACAGAAAGCAAGCAACATTCCTGATGTTCCGCTTACTTCGCCGTTATCTGCTAAAGCATTTCCTAATCCGGCAGCGCAAGATTGAAAAGCTACTAAAACAAATAAAACCATGCTGATAATTCCGATTACTAATTTTGCCGTTTTCATGTTGCACACCTCATCTCGTTACGGATTTAATGTAATTACCTCATTTGCAAAATCTTCGCCCATAAAATCATCAGCATCGTATGCTCTAAACAGGACTTCGATTTCTTCCACTTCGGTAATTCCGTTTTCCTCTAAAGTTGTATCAGACCATGCCATAGAACTAAATGCACATTTTCCGGCAGAAACAGAAGTTGCATAGAATGGGTCTGCCATAAAGCCGTTTACAGATGCGTCATCAACGCTGAACATTACCGTTTTGTCTGTCTTGTTCAGCAAGAACAGATTGGCAGTATAGCCCCATATCTCATCATCTTCATAGCCTGTTACGATAACAGTAACATAATCATTATCGATAATCACATTATCAGTAGCCTGTGCTTCTCTCACAAATGCAACAGCGTTTTCTTCTCCGTATGGATAGACATGGATTGTTTCCTTTCCAACAGGGTCAGCAGACCAATCATTGCTATCATACACCTTGAAAGTCAATTCAATATCTGTGTATTCAACAATACCATTTTCCTCAAGAGTATCGGTGCTAAAGTTGATTTCTTCGTTAGCCTTTTTGCCAGCAGCTACCTCGCTTGCAAACATTGGATCGCACTGAACACCATTGATGGAAGCACTCTCGACAGAGAACATATAGGTTTTCTCTGTGGACTTGTTTTCAAGCTGTGCTTTCAGAGTGTAGCCCCACATATTATCGGGGTCGATTTCGGTAATTTTTACCGCACACTCTGCGTTGTCAATGGCAACAACTTCCTCAAATACGATTTGATTTTCGGTGTTGTCGTTTTCGGTGCTTTCTTCATTTTGAGAAGAAGCGGGGGCATCGTCAGATGCGTCAGGTGTCGCTTCTCCGCCACAAGCTGCAAGAGATAGCACTAAAGCAAGCGAAAGAAGCAAGTTACAAGTTTTTTCATTCCATTCCCTCCGTTATTAAAAAGTGTAACTTTCCAAATTTAAAAAAGCGACTCATAGAATTATTTCCTCCCGTTAAATAATAGATAACTATTAAAAATAGACAATACTTGCTCATAAGTAATGGTACTTAAATTGTTTACTTTGGCGTGTTTCATTGCTTGATGAAACTGATTTTTAGTAAACAGTTGACGATATTCTCGATTGACCCATTTTGAAACAAAGTACGTATATAGCTTCCAATATTTATCTGGAACATCTGTGGTATGGCGGGTAAGTTTTATTAAGACACTGTTTACTTTTGGTTTAGGATGAAAGCATTCCGCTGGCAGCTTAAGCAATTGCTGAATCGAGACTTGAGTGTGCAAGAGCAACCCTAGTGTTCGGTGAATATCCAAGGTACGCTTGTAGAATCCTTCTTCAACAATCAGATAGATGTCAGACGCACGGCTTTCAAAAACCACTTTTTTAATAATTTGTGTGCTTAAATGGTAAGGAATATTCCCAACAATTTTATACCTCTGTTTGTTAGGGAATTGAAACTGTAGAATATCTTGGTGAATTAAAGTGACACGAGTATTCAGTTTTAATTTTTCTGACGATAAGTTGAATAGATGACTGTCTAATTCAATAGACGTTACCTGTTTACTTATTTTAGCCAGTTTCGTCGTTAAATGCCCTTTACCTGTTCCAATTTCGTAAACGGTATCGGTTTCTTTTAAATTCAATTGTTTTATTATTTGGTTGAGTACTTTTTCACTCGTTAAAAAGTTTTGAGAATATTTTATATTTTTGTTCATGTAATCTCTCCTGAAGTGATTACATCTATAAACAAATACAGAAGTTAAACGATTTGTTTGTAATTTTAGTTATCTGTTTAAAAAGTCATAAGATTAGTCACTGGTAGGAATTAATCTAACGTATTTATTTATCTGCGTAATCACTGTTTTTAGTCTGTTTCAAAACAGTAGATGTTTTATCTACATTACGCATTTGGAATACCAACATGACGAATCCCTCCTTCTTAATTACAAATTTTTAGCATCTAATTTAACTTCAATTCCTATTATACAAAATTTTAAGATAATGCACTATCAACACACTCTTAAGTTTGCTTCTAAGTCTTATTTCCATAACTTCTTTTACGTTTCCGCCATTCTTTGCTGTTTCGATTTTTATGATATGGTGCAAGTCAGCACGAACACGAACCGTCTTATCTCCCATTATATCTTTTTTTGCACTGATTGGTGTATCATTTCGTTTTTCTTTTTGTGCGCCTAAATTTCCCACAATCACTCACTTCTTTCTATTTCTTCTTATTCTTATTTTATCATCAACAATCACAAATCACTTGTGATTTGTGATAAGTGATTTGTGATAAGTGATTTGTGATTAATATATAAAAGCCCTCTTTAAAGGGCTTTTATGTTTATTTTGAGAAAGATATAAAATCAATATATCCCTTTTCCCCAATTTTTACAACGGCATTGTAGGGCTTTTTCTCTTTGTTTTTGATTCCTTTTACCAGGGTTTCTTTTCCCTCCAGTAATTCTTTTACATTCGTTTTGGTTAGTTTTTTCTTTCTAAAATGTTCAGCTAAAGTAAACTTACATTCAGGATAATTTGAACAACCATAAAACGATTTTTTTAATACAATATTGTTGCCACACTTAGGACATTTTCCTACAAGGGGTCCCGAGCGCTTAGTGGGAATTTGTACCCCTTATCGATACAAATTCCCCGTAGGCGCTAGGGACCTCTTTAGCTTCTTGGAAGCTGTCAGTAGTATATCTAATAATTTATCTCCATTCCCTTTAGTAACGTGTACTTTCCTGTAAACGCATTTTATCGACAAATTAGCCGGGATATAAACGAATATTTACATTTCAAGACTTGAAAAACGCCGTCTGAAGAAGTATAATATTAAATACCTATAAGCAATAGGCGGTTTACAGGAAAGTACACCTTTCTGTAAAACCGCCTATTTACAATAATTTGGCTTTTTCGTAGATTTCTGCCCGGTAGCGAAAGGTCGCAAGGGGCATACCACACTCTTTTGCGGCTGCTGTGCCGGTAATTTTCCCGGCACGCCACCTCTGATAAACAGCATGAAAGTTATCCGGCAAGGGGCGTGGTGGTCGCCCAAAGCGCACACCCCGCGCCTTTGCTGCCGCGATACCCTCTGTTTGCCGCTGTCTGATATTGGTGCGCTCGTTTTCTGCCACAAAGGACAGCACTTGAAGCACAATATCCGAGAGAAATGTTCCCATAAGGTCTTTTCCCCGGCGCGTATCAAGCAGGGGCATATCCAAAACCACAATGTCAACGCCCTTGTCCTTTGTGATGATACGCCATTGCTGTAAGATTTCTTCATAGTTGCGTCCCAGACGATCTATGCTCTTGATATAGAGCAGGTCGTCTTTTTTCATTTTTCTAAGCAGCTTTTTGTACTGTGGACGCTCAAAATCTTTGCCGGATTGCTTATCCATAAAGATATTCTTATCTGAAACGCCTACCTCGCGTAAGGCGATAAGCTGCCTGTCCTCGTTTTGTTCTCTTGTGCTGACACGCACATAGCCGTAAATGCTTCCAGTCAATTTTTATCCTCCTGTTCGTTTTACATAGACATCAACCGTCCTTACCTAATAATTTTACTGTATCTTTGTGTCATGGCTTGCTTTTCCCGGCTGAAATACCATGCTTCTTTGCATAGTCGCTTGCCGCCTGTCTGCGTTCCTCGCTGTATGGTGCGGTCAGACGGAAAGAGAAGCGTCCCTTTGCAATCTCAAACTCCATACAGCCCGTTTCCGGGTCGCTGTCGGTCAGCTTACAGACAGAGGGGAAGCGGCGGCTGTACGCGGTCAGCCTGTTCTTCAAGTCGGTGTTGTGGGTGCGGATATGGATAAGGGGGTCTTTCTCGTCAAACCAAATATCGGTGGTCTTTTCCTGCTTTTTCAGTCCTGTTTTCATAAACTCTCCTTTCTGCGCCCCTGTTACGCAGTAGGGGCATTTTTCGGGTGTTTTCTTCGGCTCTTGACTTGGGAAAAACGGCGTTTTTTCAATAGAAAATGCTCTGGCGATACATTCCTCGTCCAGAGTGTTCCAATCGTCAAATATTCCGTTTTTACGGCTCTTGACCGTCAGACGCAGAAAAATGCGAATAGTCGGCAAGTATCGCTTTCAGCAGCTTGTCGCGGAATGTTTCTGCGCTTCTGTGATTGAAAAACAACTCCGCAACGATGGTCTGTCCGTTCCGCTGTGTTGTGATGATACCATCCGGCTGCTTCTGCGCGGTGGTTGTGGTTTTCTTTTCTGTCATTGGGTCACTCCTTCCTTTGGGTGCAAAAAAAGGATTTCCCATAGTTGGAAAATCCCTTTCTGCTGTCGGTTATTCTGTTTTACGATACGGGCAGCGCAGCGGCTTGCGCCTTTCGCTTTGCCCGATATTCCCGCGCCTTGATGCGTTCATACTCCCGGCGTTTTTCAAGGTTTTTCGCCCGGTATTCCTTTGAGTAGTTCCGATGATAAGCGCGGCTCTTTTCCTTTTGGGCTTCTTCGATTTTCTCCCGCATTTGCCGGATTTCTTCCTCTGTCGGCTCTGCAAGCTGTGTCAGTTCGTTTTCAAACTTGCCGATATAGCTGAAATATATCCCGATATGCTGAACAGCTTGTTTTGCCCTTTTCTTATCGCGCTCATGCACTTCAATTCTGCTGATAAATTCATTGAGAATGGCGGGGGTAAGGTCGGTAAAGGCGGCGTAGCGTTCTATCAGCTTCAAAAACTTATGCGCCCATCCTCCTGCGTCCTCAAACGCGGATAACTGTTCTTTGAGTTCTGCAAGTTCCGCTTTCAGCGTATAGTATTCCTCCGAATATTTCTGTGACATTTGCTCGTATCGGTCTTGTGGGATAGCACCGAGGGCGTTATCCTCGTAGAGTTTATTCAGCACCTTGTCAATCTGTTCAAGGCGTGTTGTAATTTGCGGAATACGCTTCTGCTGTTTTTTGCTCTTGTCCGTCTGCTGCATATCAAGGTTTTTTCGGACTAATGCTTCAAATTCCTCCCGGTTGCTTATGGAGTATTCTGCAACTTTTTTCAGAACATCCGCGATAGTCTGCATGACTAAATCAGCGTCTATGATGTGCGGGGAATTGCATTTGGGATTTTTGGCTTTGCCCTTGTGGTACTCGCTGCAAAAGGCAACATGACGCTTGCCGCCGTTCCTGTAATCTATGCGAATGTGCATTTTTGCGCCGCAGTCTTTACAGAACATCAAGCCCGACAAAGGGTGGATTTCTCCGTCCCCGTTAGGGCGTCTGACAGGCGCGTTTTCCAAAATCCGCTGTACGGTTTCAAAGTCGGCGCGGTCGATAATCGGCTCATGCACATTCTCGGTTATCTGCCATTCGCTTTTATCTACATAGTGGTTGCGCTTGTCCCGAAAATGCTTTGTGGTCTTGAAATTGACAACATCACCACAATACTCCTGCCTTGTGAGTATCTTGGTTAAGGTTGCTTTGTTCCATTTATAGCGATTTTCCTCGTTCAGCGGTCTGCTTTTCGCTGTCCCTCTGTCGTGCTGTTTGAGGTAGAACGTAGGCGTGAGGATTTGCTCGTTTTTGAGATATACGGCAATTTGGTTTCTGTTCTTCCCGCCGATAAACAGACGGAAAATCAAGCGTACCACTTCGGCGGCTTCCTCGTCGATTATCCAAAAATCCTTGTTGTTCGGGTCTTTCATATATCCGTATGGGGCTTCGGTGGCGATGGGTTTGCCGCTTGCACCCTTGGTCCTGATACCCGTTTTTACTTTCTTGCTGATGTCCTTTGCGTACCACTCCGACATGATATTGATAAAGGGCGCAAACTCCAATGTATCGGGATTGTCGCTGTCTATGCCGTTATTGACCGCGATAAAGCGGACATTGTTCCGTCTGAATACCTCCATTGCATTGCCGACTTGGAGATAATCACGCCCCCAGCGCGTCAGGTCTTTCATAATGCAGACGCCTATTTTTCCGTTTTCCACATCCTCCATCATGCGGGAATAGGCAGAGCGGTCAAAGAACCTGCCGCTTTCGTCATCGTCAATGTAGTGCCGGATATTGGTTAATCTCTGCTGTTGGGCGTACCGTTCCAGAAATGCCTTTTGGTTTACAATGCTGTTGCTCTCGCCGCCATCTCTGTCCTCGTCCCCGACGGAAAGGCGGGAGTAAAGGGCTGTAATTTTATTATATTCGTTCATGTGCATACCTCCTGCGTCCACATAGTTTTCCTTACAGTTAAGATTATGCACCACACCGGGCAGAGCCGTACTCCATGCCGTGGCGGTACTTCTTGGCGTTTTTACCACGCAAATAAACTGCCAGCCGCAGCCCTGCGCCGCAGCACAAGCCCACCAGCAGATCCAGTGGATGCAGGCTGGGCAGAGGATTCGCAAACGCCACCGGGATGGTGGCCATCATGGACATGATCTTATCCCCCAGCTCTTTGCCCTCGGCAAATCGCCATGCTTCACCGAGGTTCGTTGCCGCCAGTCCTAACAGGAGATAGGGCAGATACAGCGCCAGCAGTTTTGTCAACTTTTTCGTGGTCACAGTCCACGCTCCTGTTCCTTGTGCCGGACTTTGCCGGGGAGTTCTGCCGCAGCCTGCACCAGCTCATGCAGTTTTGCCAGCACAGAGGGGCGTTTGTCCTTGTTGAGCAGGGATGCCGAATACTCCTTGAACGCCGAGTGAAAGGCTTCTGCGTCCGGGGCTTTGAAAAAGACCAGATACCGGGGCGGCACCTCGGAGGTGTCCTTGCGGATGGCGTAGTCGATGCCGTACTTTTTGGCATAGCGTTCCAGCCCACGGATGCCGGTCTTGCTGATCTCCACGCTGGACACACCCCGGTTTTGCCGCAGAAGGGTGCGGACGCTTTGCTTACCTTGGGATGCTTTGGACTGGTACAGCCGAAACGCCGCTTTTACTGCCCGCAGGACGGTCCGGGCGGACAGCTTTGTAGTGGAGATCATAATGTTGAATGACTTCTGTTCGATTTCTTCTTGCACTGCCATCACCTCCCGTGCAGCAGGGTGATTTTAGCGGTCATGCTCTGCCAGAGGCTTGGTGCGGGGCTTTTCCGCCGGAGGTTCATCGGGCACCGGCAACACCAGCAGACGGTTGCCCAGCTTCAGAAAGGCTTCCGGCTGATGGAAAAGCTGCTCGTACTTCTGTGCCATCTCCGGGGTCAGGGATGCGAAATTCTCCTCGCCCAGACCCACCACGAGAAAAGTCCCGGCAATGGCATCATACATTTCTCCGTTTTCATCCCGAAGGGCACGGTTCAGGGGTAGACCCATGAGCTTGCCGTCATCGTTGTAAACGATGGCAACTGGATCTTCAAACGGGTAGCTTGCGCCGATGGAACCGCCCACCGCCTGCTGCAAGGCTTTCAGGTCGTTATCGATCTCGACCTGCTGCGGATACTGTCCCGGTGCAATTTTCAGCACCGACAGGGTGTTCTCGTTCTGTTCCATTATCTTCCTCCTCGAATTTGATAGTGATTTCCTGCCCAGCACGGGCGGCGTTCAACAGAGCTGCCACAAAGAAGCCGAAAAAAGCGCCGGCTTCAAACAGCATAAACTCAAAGACAACTCGCATCAGTCAACCTCCGACAGTTCCACACCGATATACCGTTTTCCGTCTTTGTCGTAGAAAAACAGGTGTGCCAGAAGCCAGTCATCCAAGTCCAGCTTCTCATAAACGCTCGGCAGAATAAGCAAGTGGTCATTATCTTTCCGACAGAGAAAGGCAGTATCCTCTAGGATGCGTTTGCCATCCACAATACGAATCTGCTCCGGCTGATAGCGGATCTGGAAATCCGTAAAAGGAATATTGCAGGCTTCGTAGGTGCCTCCATAATACGGAAGCTTTTTCTGCATTTCCGCATCGTAAGGCACATAATGGATGCCCTCTGCGGCACTGATGGTCACAACTTCCGGGCCGTGTTCAAAACCGTATATGCTGGCTTTGATAAGTTCATCAATGACTTCACCATTGGACAGCCCCGGATACATACTCTGGAAAAATTCCGCTCTCGTTGACATAGCGGTACCTCAGTCGATGCAGATGCAGGGCAGCTTCTGATCGTCTGCCATCAGGGTGATGCTGTGGCTTTCCAGATACTTCTGGAACAGGTAGACCTCATCGATGGTCAACGAGATGACCTCGCCGTCCATGTTGGTGCGGACCAGAATCACCGGGCCGGTCAGGTAGTGCTTGCCGCCCATCTTCAGCACCTGCGCCGGGTTGTAGCAGAGCAGCAGCGAGGTGTTGGGAAGGTTCAGGCAGGCATCGTCCTCGTCAAAGCAGGGCAGGATGTCGGGAGCCTCGTCCAGCGTGATGACGGTCAACTCCATATCCGGGGCAATGGCTGCGAGGTAGACCTCGCAGCCCCGGTTTGCCGCCAGTGCAGCGCAGATACGCACGTCAATGGTGATCTCCTCGGAGCGGATGGTACGGATAGCGTTGTTTTTCATAGGCTTTTCTCCTTTTAGTTGCAAAAGAAAAGACCCCATCGGGTCTTTCGTTACGGTATAAGTCAGCGTTCATTCTGCCGCTGCTGTTTGCGTTGCCACTGATCCAGCAGCTTGATGATGGTGTCCTCCATCTGTTTCGGGGTGTAGCTGCGCGGGAAATATTTCCGCAGGGTGTCGTTTTTGATGACCACCTTGTCCAGCTCGTCCTTTTTCTCTTCTCCCATGA